>CAZNMP010000068.1:0-10180 GCA_964573875.1 uncultured Planctomycetaceae bacterium
GACATCGTCTATGCCATGTCGGAATTGGCTTACATCGGCGGCAAGAAAGCTGAAAAGCACGACCAGCGCGTGGCGTTGGATCTCTATGGTGCGTCGGTGTTGCACGCCTACGATTATCTGTTCGATGCGAAGTTGGCTGCCACGCGCAACCCCTATGACCCCAATTATCGCGGCGCTTGCGATCTCTACAATGGCGCGCTCGAATCGGCATTACGGATCGTCTGCAAGAAAAAGGAACTGATGCCCGACACCACGAAAACGATCTCCACGGCGTCGGGCGAATGGGACATTACTTGCCAGTTGCGTTGCAACAGTTGGAAACCGCAAGATTTGGATCGTTTCGAGTTCGTTTCCGACTATGAAGTGAAGGGGCTCAAAAACCTTTATCTAATGCATGGTCTGGGGGTGCCGTTGATCGCGGTTCGTCGCGACAACGCAAGCGCCGAAGGTTCGCCGGCAAGGAAGTATTATCCCGCGAGTTTAAGCTTTCCCGTGACGGCATTCATTCGGCCGCTGTCGAAGATTGATCCCGCAACCGGCCAGGCGGTCGTACAAAATCAATGCGTGCTCGAGCTTTACGATCCGTTGAGCGATTCGGAAACCATCGTGGCGGGGCAACGCGTGCCGTTGGAATGCGATTTAACCACGCCGCTGGCCTATTTCCTCTCGAAATCCGGAATGAGCAGCGCGGCAACGATCGCGCTTCTGCGGCCGAACGATCTCGTGAAGCCCGAAGTTCTCACAACATTGCGGCCCGGCGGAAAGGGATCGGCCATGGGCCTCTACATGGTCCAGCCGTATGAACAAGGCAAGATTCCGGTGCTGATGGTTCACGGGCTGTGGTCCACGCCGATGACATGGCTCGAAATGTTCAACGATCTGCGCAGCCAGCCGGCCATTCGGCAGCGTTACCAATTCTGGTTCTACATGTATTCCACCGCCGAACCGTTTTGGATCAGCGCCGCCCGGCTGCGCAAGGATTTGACCGACCTCCGTGAAACGCTGGATCCGCAGCACCAGGAACCGGCGCTCGATCAAATGGTTTTGATCGGACACAGCATGGGCGGACTCGTCTCTCGGATGCAAACGATACAAAGCGGAGACGAGTATTGGAATCTTGTCAGCAAAGAACCGCTTGCACAGATTAAAACGGATCCCGAAACCCGGGAAAAACTCCAGGCCGTATTCTATTTCCAACCTAATCCATCCATACGCCAAGTCGTTACGATCGGCACGCCGCACCACGGCAGCAGATTTTCGAACCAAACCACGCAATGGCTCTTGGGCAAGCTGATCGACCTGCCCAAAACGCTTGTCCATGGACAGCAACAATTGTATCGCGAAAACCAAGGCGCCTTTCCCAGCCGGTCACTTTTGCGGGTCGATACCAGCATCGACTCGTTGGCGCCCAACGAACCCGTTTTCCCCGTCATGCAGGCCAGCCGGCGAGCGCCCTGGGTGCGGTATCACAATATCGTCGGCGTAATGCCGAAGGAATGGTGGACGTCGGCCTTGGTTCCCGAGGAGGGCGATGGCGTCGTATCGCGCGAAAGCGCCCATGTCGACGATGCGGTGAGCGAAATTTCGGTCCCCGCGAATCACACAACCGTGCATGCCCATCCGGCGGCGGTGCTGGAAGTGCGCCGCGTTTTGCTTGAACATCAGGTCGAACTGGAAGGGCGGCCGATCGACAACATTGCCCGGCGGTCGCCGCCGAGCTTGCCATTGGAAATGCACGTCGTACAGTGAAAATCAGGAGCGTCCGCGCGGTCCGCCCTGGGGCGACGTGATGCCGCGCTGCTTCATGCGTTGGGCGAGCAAGGCCCGATAGGCCCGCATTTCCGGCGAGGAACGATTCAATCGTTTGACGCGCCCTTCAATTTGCGAGGCATGATCCTTCGGCTTTGGAGTGCGAGGACTCGCATGATTAGCGTGACCGCGGTTGGCTTGCGCGTTTTGCGACGATGCTTGATTATTTCCCGACCGTTGCCGATCGGCCTGGGCGCGCATCTGCTCCCAGGCTTGACGCTGTCGCTGCATTTCGTCGATCTGCTTGTCTAGCGCCGCCGTGCGTTGCGAAGGAGGCAGGGCGAAGAAATCCTGCACACGTTTCTCCATTTCCTTCTCGTGGGCTTCATGCTGCTGTTCGCGCAGCAATTCGCGTTGTTCGGGCGGCAACTGATCGACTTCCTTGTGCAGTTCGGTCATCAGTTCCTGGCGTTTTTGAGGCGAAAGTTTAACGGCCTTCTCGGGAGCCAACTGCTGGTGGAGCGATGCCAACTTGGCTTCCACGCCCGGATCAATCCGCGGGCCGCGAAAATAGCGCCACGAGGTCCAGGTGATGCCTGACGCCAACAATAAGACGAACGCAGCGATCCACCATCGACTTTTTTTCATGTTACACCCCCGCCATCTTGCCGCGATTACTGGCAATCGGCATGGCCATCTAAAAAGAGAACCCCTCGCGTTTGGTTGGTATGGAAGGCGTCGAAGTCATATAAAAGGAGAACCACGGAACTGCTCTGCATCTTTCCCCGCATGTCTTTAAGGGCCTGCTGGTAGGTTTTGCCGCCTAAACGACCGGTGGGATACTCATAGCTTAAACCCTCGGTCTTATAGTACTTGGTATCGCTCGGGCAAATAAAAACCGCCGTATCGCTCTCGATGTATTTCGAGAGACATTCGACAATGGTCGGACGCTTGTCGTCTTCCAGTTTCGCACTGGGCATCTGCAAGGCATTCGGCAGACAGGCATTCTGACCGATCGTCGTTCGCCGATTCTCGAAAGCGACGCCGATTTCATGCAAGTTGGAAAGACATTGCATCCGACGCGAACTGGCGCGCGCGACCTGAACGGCCGGCATCAGCAGCCCGATTAAGAGTCCGATGATGGCAACCACGACCAGAATTTCGATCAAGGTCATTCCGGCCGTCGGCTTTGAAAAACGATGGGGCATTTTGGAAGGTGAAAAGGCCAAGGCAAAACTCCCCGAAGGTTCAGGATGCGACACCCAACTATTCCCTTACGAAAGTTCATTATAACCGAGAGTGCGGCAGATGCGCAGCACTCCACACTTATGTAAACCCCGCCAAAGGGACAAAGTTTCGCCGGAAAAACAATTTTTCCCTTCCAAGCAGAAATTATCGCGGGCCACCGCCGGGCGGAGGACCGCCACCACCCGGAGGTCCGGGCGGCCCGATTGGGAGCCCGAGTTCCTTGCGTCGCTGCATAAGCTGCTGGAAATAAGCCCGCATTTGCGGCGACGTGTGATTGAGCATGTGCATACGCATGGAGATTTGCTCTTCATGGCTCATCGCATGCGGCGGGCCATGAGGGCCTCCGGGAGGCCCGGGCGGTCCTTTTTGCTGTGAACTGCTCGAATTGGCTGCCTGCTTGTTGCCGCCGGGACCGCTGCCGGGTCTGCCTCCAGGGGGTGGGCCGCCGGGCGGTGGCCCCATCGACCGCCATTTTTCCATCTCCTTGATGTCTCGATCCAAGGCCGCCTTGCGATCTTTTTCGGGCAGAGCGAAATAATCGTTGACTCGTTTTTCCATTGCTTTTTGCATCTCGGCCCGGCCTCGCTCCATCAGTTGGCGCATCTGGTCGGGCGTCAGTTTTTCGAACTCCGCCCGGGCGCTCTCCATGAGAGCCCGGCGTTCTTTGTCCGAAAGTTGTTTCCCGCCCGGCCCAAGCTGTTCACGAATGGATGCAAGTTTGGCCTCGATGGCGGGATCAATTTGCGAACCGCCGGCGAAATGCCAAATGGCCCAACCGAACAACAGCACCAGAAGCATGATGGCCGCTACCACCCATCGTATGCCTTTACTTTTCATGTCTTACTTCCCCCATGGTCTGTCTTCTTCGCTTACGCAATCTGCATGGCCGTCGAGAAACAAAACGCCACGCACTTTATTTTCGTGAACACAATCGAAATCGTAACAAAGCGTGACGACCGTACTGCTTTGAGTATTTCCCATGAAATCGACAAGAGCCTTGGGATAGGTCTTGCCGGCAACCTCGCCGCTATATTCGTAGCTGATGCCTTCGGTCGGATAATATTTTTGGTCGCTGGGGCAAATGAAAACCGCCCTATCGCCTTCCATGTACTTTTCCAAGCATTCGGGAAGCGTCGGCGTTTTGTCGTCCTTGGCACGCGTGCTGGGCAGAGTGATCAACGTGGGCAAAGGGACGTTTTGCCCGAGCAAGGATCTGCGATTCTCAAAAGCGATGCCGATCTGATGCAGATTCGATTGACACTGCAAGCGTCGCGAACTTGCTCTGGCGGATTGCACGGCCGGCATCAACAAACCAATCAAGAGGCCGATGATGGCGATCACCACCAACACTTCCACTAACGTCATACCCGCGGTTGATTGTCTGTGATGCATGGGAATCACCACGCAATGCAAAATTGCGCGACGGCCTCGAAAGAAAGACACCGTATCAACCGCAACCTGGATTATAGCAAATCCGGACCGGGGCTTCTTGATTCTTCCGGGGGGCTGCTTCTAGTCCGCCGGCAAGTTTCCGGAAGAGAATCAGGGCATGCCTTGCTGGCGCTTGGCGATGTCATCGCGAAGCCGGGCGGCTCGCTCATATTCCTCGGCCGCCACGGCATCGGCAAGCTGCTCGGCCAGAGTCTTTCCCACGCGATACTCCGCTCGGAGCGATTCTTTCATATCACCAAGCTGACGGACCAGTTCGTCCTGCTCGAACTGCTCCTCGGCATCGAACTTGGCAAACACCTTCCGCATTTCCTCGAGGCCCTGGTTGATCGTCTCGATGGCGCGTTCGGGCCCCTCTTCTTGAAGTACAAGCATCGCCGAGGCCTGAATGCGATGAAACAGCACGAAGGGGCGATACTGCTCGTGCGAAAGCGTCCATTGCGGATTCGACGAATGCAACGACACGAAATCCATGAGTTTCATGGCATACTCCGAGTCGGTGACGGCCCGGGCGAACTGCCGCAACGCCAAAAAGCAGATACGGCGATGGTAGAACTGCAAGAATTCACGATCGATCTCGATGCATTGCTCGGAATTGAGCGCGAAGGCGTCGCCTTCGGTGCGAGCCAACTCCACGAGCCATTCCAGGCACGTATCGAACCCGCCCGGGTGCTCCCCATCCGGGCGTCCTGTAACCTCCATTTGCAGTAAGCCCATCTCGATGCGCATTTGGAGAACTTCACGACCATCGCCGGCATGGATCAAACGCGCGGCGATCACCCCAGGCTTAAAGGGCCACTGCCGAAGAACTGCATCGATGTCGATTTCCTGGTGCTCTCGCATACTGGTATTTTATCGCATGAGCCATGATTCGGGCAAGGCTTACCCCTTTGGGGAGATCGGCTAATCCTCGCCAACAGAGGAGCGCCGTTGCTTTTTTTGAGCATGATGCCGTTTACCCTCGATCCGGCGACGGACGGAGGAGCGAGTAGGACGAGTGGGCTTGCGCGGACGCGGCGGTATTGCCGCCTCGGCGATCATCTGGCGCAGCTTTTCCACGCAGTCGGCCGCATTGCGACCCGCGTCCCGAAACCGTTGGCTGACGACGATGAGATCCCCTTCGACGGTGATCCGCCGACGCTGTGCGCTCAGAAGCCGTTGCCGCACAGGCTCGGGTAAGCGGGGACTTGCAACCACCGGCCAACGAAGCAACGCTTTGGTGTTGACTTTATTGACATTTTGTCCCCCCGGCCCACCGCTGCGGGCAAACGAAAATTCGAATTCCCGCAACGGGATTTGGATTTCCGAGGTGATCGTCAGCATAGTGATTCACCGCTAGCGGTTCATATTACGCAGTCGCCGAGTGGCGGCGTTCTAAAATCCTAATCCCTCAAACGCTTCCTTGGCGTGTTGCAACAGAGAGAGATAATCGGTGGATTCCATCTCCTCACCAAAGAGTTCCACATCATAATAACCGTCGTAACCCAGGTCTTTCAAGGCAGCGATGATCGCGGTCAGCGGAACGACGCCCTCGCCAAGAAGACAGCGGTTTTGCTCACCTACGGGCGGTCGATGCGAATCTCCTAATTGAACAAGGGCCACTCGGGGCAATAAGACCGGGAGTTGGTCGAACAATTCGCCGTTTTGACCAAGATGATAGGTGTCGAGCACCATCTTTACGCGGGCGCTGCCGATCACATCCAGCAGTTGGAGCGTGTCGTCGATCGAGGTGAGAAATGTCCAGTTTTCCGCACAACCCGGGTGCATGGGCTCGATCGCCAACGTGACATCCAACGCGTCGGCTTGCGGAATGAGTTCTTTGAGCGCTCCTCGAACCAGTCGCCGGGCATGATTGTTGGTGTGTCCCGCGCGGGGGCCTGTATACACGACCAAGGTGCGGCAATCCAACTCAGCGGCCGTCCGGATGGCCTCGGCGGCGTCGTCGATGCTTTCACGATAGTTGCGCCCGTCGCTGCCCGTGAATCCGCCCGCCCAAAACAGATGCGAAACCTTCAAATTGCTTTGTTTCAGCAGTTCGCGCGCTTTTTCGGAGCCGCAATCGGAGAGTTTTTGCCGCCATACGCCGATGGCGGGAATGCCTGCCGCGGCATATTGCGTCACATCCTCCTCGAACGACCAACGGTAGGTCGTCGCTTCGTTCATCGAAAGTACAGCCATCCGTGCCCACTCCGTCGTGTGTCAATCCTTAACCGGTTTGTTGAGCGGTTTTGATTCTTCCTTCATGTTCCAGGCGGTCAGCCATCGGGTGTCGGCCAACTTGTATCCGAAATCCTTCTCAAGCCGCGCCTGGAAATCCGGAATATGCGCCGCCCCGTAGAAGATTGCGATTTTTTTCTTGCCGGCGGCAATTTCCTTGCGCAGCACGCTCAGGGCTGCCTTGTTTCGCTCGCTAATCAGCGTCGAACCATTGGGACCGTTCAAGGCCGAGATGGATCCTTCGCTGTTGGCGAATTGCTCCGCTACCACTCTTTTCAACGCCAAGGTACGATTCTTGCTGAAGAAGGCCAATAGCAATTGTCCGTCGCCTGCACCCTCGCCGGATTCGCTCTGCCGCGACATGGCATATCCAAGCATGCGCATCAACATCGTGGTCATCGACTCGCCGCGGTTCCGCATCGATTCCGCGAATTGGTCGGGCGACATGTCGGCATGGACCATGTTTTTGCGGGCGTAATCAACGCCTTGAAGCTGAAATTCCAAACCCAGAATGTCTTTGACGCCGTTTTGGATCAAAGAAATCGGATGACGGCTGCCGGTATCGCCCGGGCGAGGCGTTTTCGACGTTTCGTCGGCCACCAATTCGTAAAGAACAGCATCGTAGTTCTCGAATTCGCGATTGAGCTGGGCATAGTAGCTTTTTTCGGCGATATGAACGGCGCCTACAAGATCGACCGTGGGCGAGGCATTACCATCGTCCTTGGGAACGAATCGCAGAATCGGCGTTTCCAGCGCCAAGGGCTTATCATCCTTATCGCGCACCACCCGCATATAATTGCCCTTGGATTTGTCGGGCGAAGAGCGATCCGAAGGGTCTGCCGCAAAAGCAAATCCCGCCGACGTTGCTAACGCGACCAACAGAGCGATCCTGGATCCCGCTTGGTGCATTTTTCTTCTCCTACCAAACCCAAAAACAATCGAAATCGACAAAAAGTTCCCCTGAAGAAGTATAGTTGGTTTGATCCTCGATGGAAACGGGAGGGGGGGGTATATGCGGTAATTCGCCAAAAAGTTTGTGGTATACCACACATTCTGTCAGGCGTGCATTCGGTATAGCGCAAACTCTAATTCATGCGGGTGGTGTTGTCCAACATTTTTTAAGGAACCCGCCTTGCATTTGACGAACTATCAAAGCATACTATTGAGAATCTTACAGGGTGTAAACCCTGACGGATGGGCTTCTGCAGGTTCCTGCCCCACCTGCGGAGGCCTTTTTTATTGGTCTTTTGAAGCAAGCGGCAACAGGATGATTCTTTGCGCGAATTAGCCGCATCTGAATCGTTGAACCATCAAGCGGCCGCTTGACGTTGTTCCTGACGAGAATAGGCCTCGCGAAAGCCCGGACTAATTTCCGCCAGGAAATCCGCCCACGCTCTTCCTTCTTCGCGCATGGGCATCTGCTCGACCGTGCGGCGTCCGTTCGTTGCAAGACGCAAACGCAATTCAGGATCGTCTAACAATTGCAACACCGCGTTGCAGCAAGCCTGCGGATCGCGTGGAGGAATCAGCAAGCAATTGACGCCGTCTTTGGCGTATTCATGGACGCCGCCGACGTTGGTCAAAACGCAGGCCAATCGACAAGCCATCGATTCCAAGGCGGGCTGACCGAATCCTTGGTAGTGGCTGGGGTCGACGAAGATATCGCATTGGTTGTAATGCTTGCATAATTCATCGGTGTCTCGAATGACGCCGAGATCAAAGTAGGGAAAACCAAGATCGCCGTACAACTGCGACAGATTTTCCGTGCCGTACAGCATGAATTCCACATGGGGACGCTCTTGGTGGATCAAACGAAACGCTTCAACCATATTCTCGAAGCCGCGACGCGGCGTTTCCGGTCTCGCCATGGCGATGATCCGCAGATTGGTATGCTCCTGCTTCGCGCGCGGATAGAAACGGAACGGATCGAATCCATGAGGAATCACTTTCGGATCGGCGCCATGCTTGCGCACCAGATCCCTCAACCAATGCGAAGTAGCGATAGGATGTTCGACCATCGCGTAGGATTCGTAGACTTTCCGGCGTTCCTCCTCTCCCTCGTAGAACCAGGCCTCGAAATCTTGGAGATCGTAGGCCGATGTTTCGGCTTTCCCTGCCTCGACTATTTTTTGCACCCATGGCGCTGTTTCCCAAAATGTAGCAACGGCGACATGGCAAGAGGGAAAATTTTCGACAAGTTCGTCGGAATCCTTGAAGAGCATGGGAGCGAATAATATCTCATGCAGCAACTTGGAATCGACAGGACCGTGCTGCACTGCCGCCACGCGGGCCTCGACGCCCAGCATGATCAATTGATTCACTACTTTGAGCGCGCTCATGCACCCACCGTATCCGCTGATTCCCTGAAAAACGAATACGACGGACGGCGCTTGCGGATGCGTATGTTGATTAAAATATCCCTGCGTCAGCTTTGGTTTTTCCGCCTGCTTGGGCGGTGCGGACGCAGGCGTGATGTTGTTCGGCGTCATTGGAGATCGAAGCCGTGTTTTCAGAACGGAGACCGTATAGCCCGGATGCAAGAGAGCCTTTGGGATTTTATGGTAATTGCGATACGCACAACCCGGGACTCGCTTGCAGACGTCCAACAACCGCGACACGCGGCGTTGTATCGTCGACGGTGCGGGGGATTGCTTTCGAAGGAATTCTTTCGCAAACAAAGCATGAATGGCGTTCATCGCGGCGGCATCCTGAAAACGACGAAGGTCCAAGTCATACTGCGCACCCCATCGCTCTCGAAAGACGGCGAGGTTTTTTTGCATAGAGTCGTGCCTGCTTTTGGAATTCAAGACATTCACGCCGAAACGGCATACATAGACATTTGGAGCAGCGACGGCGCGCCAGCCATTACTGGTCAGTCGCATGTGAAGATCCTCGTCATCGCAGGATCCTTGTCCAAAAACGGCGTCAAGCGTGCCGTGCCGTTCTAGGGCCTCGCGGCGCACGAGCAGGCAATCACCGGTTGCCGGCACGATATCGAATGCCTTCCCATCGGTTTCTCGTTCCAGCATCTCATTCATGGCGAGGTAGCTCATGCCCGGCGCTATCGGAAGCGGATCGCTTGCGGAATGATTGGAAAGCGGATTAACCAAAGCGACGCTGGGATCGGATTCGGCAACCGCAACCAATTTTTCCAGCCATCTGGGCGATACGACAACGTCAGGATGGATCATCGCGATGTATTTGGCATCGGAAAGCGCGATGCCTCGATTATAGACGCCGATGGCGCCCAATTTCGCATCATTGCGATAGTACGCGACATTGGCGTACCGGGCGGCATATCCGCGCAGCATCTTCTGGGTGATGTCGTCGCTGTGATCGTCGATAATCAGCAGGCGCCAGCGGGGGTAAGTCGTGTGGGCAAGAAGCGATTTAATACAATTAGCGGCCAAAAGCGGCTGATTATTAACGCCCACGATCAAATCCACATAGGCGACGGCATGCGTTGCGGCGCTGCCGGGATCTCGATGCGGAGATGCCCCAGGGGAAGTGCGGGCGG
>CAZNMP010000069.1:0-10151 GCA_964573875.1 uncultured Planctomycetaceae bacterium
CGAATGGCACAATTCGGCGAAGATGAGCACCTGTTTGTTGACGCAAGCAATCGCACCGTAGCGGCATACCTCGCTGCAACGACCGCAGAATGTGCAGCGATCAAAATCAACGACCGGAAGCTGCTTGTTGATGGGCTGCTGTCGCTCAATCGTGGGCTTGAGAAACAGATGTCCGTTCGGCTCCTCGACATCGCAATCGAGATAGGCCACAGCGCAACCATCAGCGGCGGCCAACCTTGCCAGATTGGTCGCCACCGTAGTCTTGCCTGTTCCGCCTTTTCCGCTGGCTATCGCAATCCTCATTGCTGCTGTGGCTCAATCTCTGCTAGACGTTTCTTCATCGCGTCGAGTTGCGACTGCATCGCTTCGATCTCCGTTTCGAGCGTCTGCTTCTCCACATTCTCGGTTGGCGAGGCCGTTGCGGCCGCCGTTGCTTCCGCAGCCATTGCGGCACGCTGCCATCCGGTCAGGCCGGTGGCATTAAACATATTGCGCCGACCGTAGCCTCCTCGTCCAGCTCCGCGACCTCCGCGAAAACCGAGTCCCAGTCCGCGACCGGCGCCTTGAGCAGCGTTACGGCCGCCACAATAGCCCGCACCGCGTCCCGTCATTGGTCCAAGACCCATTGGGCCTGTTCCATCTCTTCCTGGCATGATTGTCTCTCCTCTTTCACAAAAACGTTGTTGGTTGAAAGTGTTAGTGATTACATTCCGTGGGCCGCTGCAAAACATGGCCGTCGTCGAGTCGCACAAACACGGCATCGGCGGCCGTTTGCACGCATTGTCCACACGTGAATTTCTTTTCTTTACGAATGTCCCGGCACTTCTTGTTGCCAGCCGCGCGAATGAACTCGTTTTCGATCTCCTGCTTCACGGCCGAATCTTGAAAGACCGCCTTTGCAGCGAACAACGCGCCGCATTCGCCCTCCGGCGCTTGGCCACTACCAAAATGCGAAAACCGTTCCAGGCAGGCATCCCCCAATCCAACCATTGGTGCGTAAGCCTTCAACACGGCTTGTGCGCAGTTGTAGCGATTCTTACCCCGAAAATGTTCCAACGCATCCGGTCTTTTCATTATGTTTCCTCATCCCTAGCCCCTTGTCTCTAATCTCTAGCCCCTTGTGTCTAGCCCCTAGCCCCTGCTCTCACACCCAATGACCTTCCACATTCGCTTTCGTGGCCAACGGAAGTTTGTTGTTCTTGTACTGCTCGATTGCCTCGTTTACCGTGCCTGTTGCACCTGTATAGACGGCAATGTTGGCTGCATGGAGCGTTGTAAACGCCTTTGGGCCGACATGGCCGGTCAAAACTGCCTCAGCGCCAAGTCGCGCGACTGTTTGCGCCGCCTGAATGCCAGCGCCCTGCGGGGCGTTGAGGTTCTGGGCGTTGTCGTGCGATGCAGCCTCGCCGGTCTCGGTATCGAACAAAACAAAATGCTTGGCGCGGCCGAACCGGGGATCAACCTGGTTGGTCAGCTCCGGACCTTCCGAGGTGATGACGATTTTCATGGCAAACTCCTAGGGTTCCTTTTTAGCTTGTTCGTTTTTTGCTGGTTCCGGTGTCTTCTTAGCATCGACTTCTTCCAGCAACGGCCGGTCGATGAGAAATCCACCATTGCAGCCGCGAGTTGTGTAGCTGTTGTTTTGAATGCCGCAGCCGTAGCTGTCGGTTCCGCCGTAGTCGATCAGAAAACTGAAATTGCCTCCGCAACGAGGAAGCGAATGATAGGAAATCCAAGGTGACGCATAGCCCTGGTTGTAGCCCTGATAGGTGTCATTGCCTCGATAGTCGAGAAGCACCCCCAAGCCGGCCTGGGCGCCATCGCCTTCCGTCAGACCTCCCGTTGCTTCATAACGATCGTTGCCGTCAAAATCGCAAAGGAACCCGTTCGACAAATCCCATGAGAACCCCAGGCCCATGATCGTGCCGCCGTAGGTGTCGTTGCCACAGTCATCGAAACAGAAGCCGATGGCGTAGTGACAGCCAAAACCGCAAGTGAATCGACCGAAAATCGGCTGTCTGCGATACGCTCCGTTATATTCCTTTTGCGTGCTGCCCAAGCGGCGATCGTTGCCGCCGAAATCTCGGGCAAAACCAGCCCCAAGCCAATAGCCGCCTCCCTGGGCGAAGTAGTCGTACTCATACAGGTCGTCGCCACCGCCTTCCAGGATGACGCCAATCCCACCACTCGTAACGCCGCGAAGTCCTGCCCCGATGCCCTGCCCCCAGGCTTCGTAGCCTTGCGTTTCCGGGTAGTAAGAAGTGCGCCACATTCCGCCGCAATAGTAGTGGTCGTCGCCCTCAAGATCATCGAGCAACCCAAATCCCAAAGGACCGCCAAACCCTTGTGCCCACATTGCGGCGTGATAGTCATCCTTGCCGGCGCGATCCAACAAAATGCCCAAGCCACCCAGGGCTTGCCCCTGTACTCGGCGATACCCACGGTAGTGATCGTTGCCCGCCGTGTCGATGAGAATACCCACGCCGCCAACTGCTGAGCCTTGGGCAATGTCCTTCGCATCGTAGACGTCATCGCCGGCCGCATCGACAAGCATTGAGATGCCAAGCATTGCACCGCCCTGAATGCCCGGCTGCGTGCCTTCGTAGCGGTCATTGCCCGCCATATCAACCACCACCAGCACCGGGCGTTGCGGTGAAACAGTCCCTTCGTGATAGACATCCTCGCCACCCAGGTCGATCACCGCACATACGCCGGTCATCTTGTCGAGTTCATAGACGTTGTTGCCTCGCCCGCCAATAACAATTTTGCCCGCCGGAGTGTCGATTGCCTGCAATACGGTCCCGCTGACGCCCTCCACCTTGATGTCGCCCTTGTCGGGCAGTTTGGCCAATTCGGCCAACAGTTGCGGATCACCGAGCGGCACCAAAGCATCGGCTGCGTCAAACAACGCGCGGCGATCCATCTTTTCCAGCACATTGCAAAGGTAGCGCCCCGTGGAACGATCCCATAGGGTATGACCGATCGTCATTTGCCCCGTGAGAATCGGATAAAGCTGTTGACCAAGATACTTGATTTCTTCCTGCGAGAGCGGAGCAATCGCCGCCGCATAGGCCGGTTGGGCCTTCGTCAATGCCTGTTTGACGACATCCAATGTCTGCTCGGGCGATTTGACCTCCGCCGGCTTCTGTAGTTCGCGTTTACCCGCGTCCATCTTCTCGCGGGCCATTATCAACGCCTGGTCAAATCCCTTGGCATCGCCTCGCAAGGCTTTGTGCAGCTCGCGTGTGAATTGCTCGGCTTCGACCGGCGCTTTCAGAGGATTCCGCATCAGATGGTCGTACCAGTTCAGTCGGCAGTTGCCCGTCACTTCCGAAAAACAAGCTTTGCCAGCCGTGTAATCGAGTTGTTGCCCGGCATAGGTTTGAAAAGTGGCGAAGCGATCCGCAATGCCGCGATCTTTTAGACCGGCATTGATCTCGTTGACCATCTGCTCGATGAGCCACGATGCCAGCGGATTGCCGATGGTCTTTTTCGGCTTGGCCGGTGTGCCGCTCTTCGCAGCCTCCTCGGCTCCGAGTGCAACAGCACCGGCAATGACCGCTGTCCCAAGAACCAAAGACGCGATACGCAAACACCATCGACAATTCCCAAACGTCACGATTGTCTCCTAGATTTACTTGCCCGGCGATCCTCGCCGCCGACATCCTCCACGGTGTCTCTGCCGACGCTGCCCGCAGCAACCGGGCATGGCAAAACGCTCCTCGCCCAACCGTCCCGCCACGAATGCGGCGAGCACTTCCTCGACGCCGCCGCAGATGCGGGCAATCACGCGAATTCCGCAATCGGCCAACATCGCTTCCAACGACTGCGAGATACCGGCGCAAATCAGCGTTCCGACGCCAAGTTCCGCCAGTTTCTTCGCGCGCTCGTCAGCTGTGCCTTCTTCGACGAGCCGTTCATCTCGGGCAACCTCTCGGCCATCGGCCAATTCGATCAACAGCAGTTGCCCGGCAACATCAAAGACCGGCGAAATGCGGCCTTGCCAAACTGGAATGGCGAGTTTCATGGCAGACTGACAAGCAATTGGCGTGCCGAGGATGGGCGAATGCCGAAGGAATAGCCGCAACACCTTTACACACAGACTGTTACGGCGTTTTGCATTGTGAGGACACAATGGGTCATGTGTTGCATTATGCAATGCGCTAGCCATGTAGGCCATTGCGTGTTGCAATGATTGGTTGCGGTCGAAAAGAAGGGCGCGCCCGGGAATAGCTGGAAACGCTGGTATCAACCGCGAATACACGCGAATGAACGCTAATTGTCTTTCTCATTCGCGTCCATTGGCGTTCATTCGCGGTTCCTTATCGTTGTCTCTTACCGGTTTCTCTTCGTATTGGCGTATCGTTTCCATTCCAGTTGGGGCGATCCGAAATTGACGATCAACCCAACCGGAAGATTGGTCGCCTTCAAGTAGTTGAGCAATTGGGCCTCTTCGATCCCCGTAATCGCCTTGATGGCCTTGATCTCGACAATAATTTGGCCATGGCAAAGGAAGTCCGCGATGTATTCCTTTTTCAGCGTTCGGCCTTTGTAGGAAATCTGGATTCCCTTTTGCGGCACGTTGGGAATCCGCCGTTCACTGAGTTCAATTTCCAAAGCTTCCTGATAGACCGCCTCTAGAAAACCGCATCCCAATTGATTGGACACTTCCATCGCCGCGCCCACGATCTGATAGACTTCCTCCTTCAAAATCAATTCTCGCTGATTGGCGTCCATTGGCGGTTCCTTTCCGTTCGGTGCATGGAGCACACTTTCCTGACCTAAACCGCGAATACACGCGAATGAACGCTAATGGTTTTCTATTCGCGTCCATTCGCGTTCATTGGCGGTTCCTTTTGTTCGGCACGTTTCCAACTCGTATCGAACCGGGGCAACTACCGGGGAATTGGAACTGTGTCGCAACCTGCTTCAATGTCCTCGTTTGCCAATACTAGCTGAGCCCCTGTTTCAACTCTCTGCGCGTCCAGATTGTTGCTTGAATGGCTTGTCGAATATTCTCTCCCATCCATGTGGTTCTGGGCGAGACCATGCCGTTCCTTTTACAAGCTCGCAGTATTTCTTCCACAACGCGAGAAGTCCATTGACCGTCGTATTTAGCTCTTCGTAGCAAAGGGTTATTTGGGGCGCATTTCGTTCAGTATGGGCAAGATGCTTGTTGACAATAAGACGGGCCTTTGCACATGCGTTGCAGAGCTGACAAAGGTCGTCGTGCTGTGGTGCAGTCGCTCTAACCGGAGGAAGATGTTCCTTGTGGTCAAGAATCTCTTTGATTATGTGGCGGAGAGAGTTGGAACGTGCATTAGGATCATCAAGTCTACGAATCCCAACGAGCATGTAGTTGAGATACATATCCTCAACCAGCACCAGGAAGGTGTTGTGCTTCAATTGGTTGTTGGAGAAGACAATCTTGATGTAAGTGTCGTACATATCCCTGGCATCACGCAAATCATAGATTTTGTGCCCGAGAACCTCTAGCGACATATTCCATCGCTCCAGCCACTCGCTGGGCGTGTGTGGAGATTGCGATTTCCCTTTGTTCCCGCTGTAATGTGTTTGTTGTTCTTGCATTCTTATTCCTCATCCATTTTCAACACCTTGAGCTTCCTAAACAGCGTACTGGGATTGATGCCAAGTTGGCGGGCGGCAGCCGTGCGGTTGTTGTTGTGACGTTGCAGTGCGTTGGCAATCAAAAACCGCTCCATCGCTTCGAGCGTCATGCCGGCGATGTTCGGAGACACGGTAGCGATAGCCCCGCGAAGCTGTGGCGGCAGATGGGCCATCTCGATCAAAGCGCCCCGACATAGCACAAAGGCGTGCTCGATGATGTTTTCCAACTCGCGGACGTTGCCAGGATAGTCGTGGTCCATCAGCCGAGCAAGCACCTCATCGGATACGCCAACCACGTCCTTGCCTTGCAAACGGTTGAACTTGGCGATGAAATGCTCGACGAGAAGCGGAATGTCCTCGCGCCGATCACGAAGGTTGGGCAGAGCCAGCCGTATGACGTGAATACGATAGAAAAGGTCTTCGCGGAAAACGCCCTTGCGCACGAGTTTTGCAAGGTCTTTGTTCGTGGCCGCAATGACTCGGACATCGGTCTTCATCGGTTCGACCGATCCAAGCGGCTCATACGTCCGTTCTTGCAGGACGCGCAACAGTCGCACTTGCATGGCCGGGGAGATGTCGCCAATCTCGTCCAAAAGCAACGTGCCGCCGTCGGCCACGGCAAACCGTCCCTGTTTGTCCTGCCGAGCGTCGGTAAACGCACCGGCCTTGTAACCGAACAGTTCCGATTCCAGGAGCGTGTCGGGTAATGCCGCGCAGTTGATTGCAACGAACCGCTTATCGCGCCGCCGCGAGAGCTTATGGATTGCCTTGGCAAAAAGCTCCTTGCCTGTGCCGCTGGCCCCCTCAATCAACACCGTGCTATCGCTTTCGGCGATCTGCGGCAGAAGCTGAAACACCTGCTGCATGGAAGGACTCCGGCCCACGATCTCGGCAAAACTGTACTGTGCCTCAAGTTCCTTGCGAAGGTCTTCCGCCAGGCTAAGATCGCGGAATGTCTCAACGCCGCCAATCGTCTTGCCGCTTTCGTCCTTGAACGCCGCCGTTGAAATGCTGATGGGCAGCCGGTTTCCCTTGGCGTCGAGTATGTAAACGGCCTTATTGACCACGGGCCGTCCTGTTGTCAGCGTTTTTCGCAAGGCGCAAGCCGTCTCGCAGATGCTTGCCCGAAAGACCTCGCAACACGGTTTTCCAATTGCCTGCTGGCGTTTGACACCCGTAATCCGCTCGGCCGCCCGATTGAACGAGGTGATCCGCCAGTCCTGATCGACTGTGAATACACCATCGTTGATGGAATCAAGGATGATGGCGTGAGGATCACGGGATTGGCCACTGATTGGAGACATTGGATTACGCAGAGTCTTGGGCGGAGGAAACTACCTCAAATATACTATTATATCAGCATCGACGCCACACATGAAGACTGGCGTCACGACCCGACGTGAACTGGACGCGGAGGGGGATGCCGGCTAGAATGATCCGAGCCTGCTGGCCTGGACTACTCTTGGCGGACGGCAAACGGCAAGTCCGCTTCTTGAAGCACGTTTATTAGAAACGTGCGGATTCCACCAAAATTGTAAGCATCATAGACTTCGCAGAGAACGAGGACAAATATGAAAATCGCTCTACCGTCAAACGGCACCCACGTTGATGAGCACTTTGGTCATTGTCAGTGCTTCACCATCTTTGACGTGGATAACGAGAACAAGATTGTCGCAGAAGAGACACTAACTCCTCCGCCCGGCTGTGGATGCAAATCGAGCATCGTCCCTCAACTGGCCAGCATGGGTGTATCAGTAATGTTGGCTGGGAATATGGGCGGTGGGGCCGTGAACGTCCTGGCAAGCAACGGGATCAAGGTCATTCGAGGCTGCTCTGGGAACGTGCGTGAAGTGGCTCAGGCATGGTTGGCGGGCAATGTCGATGATTCAGGGGCCAGTTGCCAATCCCACGGCTCCGGTGGTTGTCCAGAACATTCGTAGTCGCAGCCAGATTCGTTCTCTTCAAAATACAATGTCGCAGCCGGCTATTCGGCCAGGGCTTCCGTAACATCACAAGTCGCTGCGGCTCTTTGCCGGCTGGGCATTGCGAAAAACTCGCCATGAGCAGAGAGGATTTCGGCTACGCTCTCTTGCGTTCCTCGTATTGGTATTCACATTCTTGGCGGTGATGGCGATTGTCGCAGATATTGACCGTCCCGGAGAGGGAGTGATCCGCGTAAGTCAGCGAGCGATTGTTGATTTGAGAGATACGATGGACCTCGACCACCAGCAGCGTGGCCATGTCTCCAACGACGCGCCGACAAGGTGACCGATGACCACACATTTGTCGGTGACCTGCTGAATAGCCCTATTTACTCATATTGCCACGGCAGCAGGGATACTGTAAAGTAGCGGCAGTATCCTACAAACCCTAAAGGTGATTCTTCACAGTTCAGGCGAGCCATGCAGTCCAGAGTGGAAATCAATCCGCCGACCGAGCACTCGCTGTTCCTCCGTCTTTTCATCACTAGCGGCGGTGGTTTGTAGTGTCACAGACTTTCTATACTGTGGCACTGTGCACCGAACATGTCCTCTGAACGCGGGCGTTCCGCCGAGGACGATCTTAGGCCAAGTTGCCTGTGATATTGTCTGCTTTCCAGACTCTAATTTTGTATGGGGCGTATTTTCATGGATTCTATGGATTCTTCCGATACAACTCGCTTGATCCCGGTATTCGGCCGTCTGTTTTGGATGATGGTTGGACCAATAGCATTGGTAATGGCTACCTATTTCATCGTCAGTTCCGGCGGCGGTTGGACGACGGCTGCCGACCTTCTGTTCTTCGTCATCCTGGGAGGCATGATTGTCGGAAGGTGGCTAGAGTTTCGTGGCGGCAGGCCACAGACTCAGACCGGAGAACCCGCAACCGCTGCCGATCTTCGTCGTTACATTCTGATGGTCGTGACTGCCGGACCAACAGTATGGGTGATCGCCAACATTCTGGGAAATTACGTCTTACGTAGTTAGATTGTGGAGAATTCTGCTGTAATCGCTCTCGATACACAATGGCGTGATTATGTTTCGTCCTGTTGTAATTGGCCGGTCCCTCGTTGCTGTTGGGTTTGCCTCGACACTCGTTGCGTTTTGCTTGATTGCCAAGAGCGGCGGTGGGACGCCATCTATGTACGTTGTCTGGGGACTGGGACTATCGGCCATGGCGCTGGGCTTCAACGCTCTACAGAAGAAGTAAAGTCGGGAATCCCCTTTTGCTGGGCGCCCTCACGACAACTCGCGGGATTTTCTCGCCACCGAAAAACAGAAGAGCCTTGCCTGCGAACTTGGCATTGAGTTCCCGTCAGGTATCAGTAACGGGGATTTGTCTGATCTCATCACAAAGGAACAGGCACTCCGAGCAGACTGACCGGCTATGCCTCTGTAACTAACTCTTGAATCTCCGGCAGTTCTGGCGGTCCCTTAGCACCGGGGCGAGAGACAGGAGATACTTCAACAGTGGCGGAGCCATGAAAGTGGTTGCCATGACCATCAACGTAACGGCACTGAAGATTCCTGCATCAAAGACGCCAGTGCTCAAGCCCATTTGAGCGAAGATCAAGCCGACTTCACCGCGAGGAATCATGCCAACGCCAATTACGCTTTTCTTGCAATGAAGCCAAAACGGACCGTAACCCGCCAAATACTTGCCGATCACAGCCACCAAGACGAGAAGGCCCGTTAGGACCAATACCTGATGGTTGGCAGAATCGAAGGGATTCAACAATCGCACGTCCACGGCCGCCCCAACCATCACGAAGAAGATCGGGACGAAGAAATGGCCAAGGTGGACGACTCCGTGGCGAATGTCATGGGCTTGCGGCGTTCTGCCTAAGAGCAAACCCGCAGCGAACGCGCCAATGATCGTTGCCGATCCTGCGGCAGAGGCCAGCCACGCCATGCCAAGGGCCAGCATGATTGTGAGCATTGTGAGTGCGGCTGTTGTGATACCGTCCCTTGTCAGCAGGCGTATCAGAGGCGGAATGAGCAGGCTACCCAGCAAAAGAGCAATGACCACAAAACCGAACGCAACCCCGGTTGTTTTTCCAACGCTCCAAATCGTCACTTCCTGCCCCCGGGTCAGGCCAGCGACAACTGCCAGAATCACCAGCCCGATAAGATCGTCGAGAACCGCAGCGCCGAGGATGACCTGACTCTCCCGATCCTGGAGATGCCCCAAATCCGATAGGACTCGTGCGGTGATCCCAACGCTGGTGGCGGTCGAGCTCGCGCCAGCGACGATTGCGATCATGTCGCCCAATCCCATCAGCCGGCAATACCACATATCCCATAGTGAAGGGCAATACAACGCCAATCACGGCCACCACTGTAGCAGCCCCGCCGACTTGAAGTAGTTTGCGCAAGTCGGTCTCCAGGCCGATCTCGAACAGCAGAATGATGACACCGAGTTCGGCGAGCAAGTGAAATACTTCATTGTGGGCGTCGAGGACGCCAATCACAGACGTACCCAAGATAACGCCGGCCAGCAACTCGCCGAAGACTGCGGGCTGGCCAATTCTTTGAGCCAGACTG
>CAZNMP010000070.1:0-10133 GCA_964573875.1 uncultured Planctomycetaceae bacterium
CGAGGGAATGGCGGCCAAAAGTTCAATCAGAATCTTGAGCGTTTCCTTGAGCTTGCCTTTGCAAAATTCCGAGATGAACACCGCCGCGCCAAGCCCCAGCGGCACGGCAATCGCCATGGCCAGGGCCGTGACCGAAAGCGTGCCGACTAAAAGCGCCAAAATGCCGTAACGCGGACGAACCTCGGACGAGGTCTGCCACTCGATGCTCGTGAAAAACTCAACTAAATTCAGTTTACCAAACAGCACCGGCGAAGCTTCGCGAAACACAAAGAAGAATATGGAGAATACGAAAAGAATGGCGCTCCACCCGCAAATCCGGATAAGCCATTCGATCAAAGGCTCGGAACGATCGAAGGCGATGCGCAGCAGATTTCGCAGCGGGGGGATTTTTCCCGCGATGCGGCGGTTATCTGTGGATATTGGGTCTGCGCTCATCATCAGCCTTACGAAGCTGTGTCCGTGATATTCCCTTTAAACCTTAATTCTTAACTTCCGTCCCTTCTTTTACCGGCACATAGCCGAGATCCAAAACAACTTTTTGCCCCTCGGGCGAAAGGATCCAATCGAGATATTGTTTGACCGGCCCGACAGGTTCGCCGAGAACATAAATTTGGAGCGGCCGTGTGATGGGATATAAATTTTTCTTTGCGTTTTCAACCGTCGGCGCAATGCCCGGCTCACCGGTTTTTTTGGATACGCACAACATTTTTACGCCGGGCATGTCATAGCCCATGCCGCTATAGCCGATCGCCGAGGGGGTGCGCGAAACCAATGCAACAACGTCCTTCGAGCCGCTTTGGTCGATGGAACCGAGCCCAAAATCTTTCTTTTTACCCAAAACGGCATCACGGAAGAACGTATAGGTGCCGGAACTGCTCTGCCGGCTGACGCGAATCACGTCTTTTTCGGAAAGGCCCGGCCGCTTGACGCCCAATTGGGCCCATTTCGTGATCGAAGGGTTCTCGCCGTAGATTTTGGCAAGCTCCGGGATCGAAATCGAGTCCAAGGGATTGTCTTTATGGACGAAAATCGCCAGGGCGTCGTAGCCGACGATGATTTCCTTGGGATCGGCGCCGCGGTGGTCCTTGGCTTTTTGGATTTCGGGCTCTTTCATTTTGCGGCTAGTGTTGGCCAGGTCGCAATTGCCGTCGATCAGGCTGGCGATGCCCACGCCGGAGCCACCGCCAAGGACTTGAACGCTGATATCGGGGTGGATTTTATGGTATTGCTCCGCCCAGGCTTGCGCGATGTTGACCATCGTGTCGGAACCTTCGACACGGATCACCGTTCCCTGATCGGTGCGTTTCGAGCATCCCAGCAGAAACGCTGCCAAAGCGCCATAGACGAGAACAAGGCGCCATCGAACCGAAAACATACAGAACCCTCTTCCTGGTAGGCAAAACAATCCTCGAACCATGTGATAACAGACCTCACGGAGAACGTCAAGGAACCCCGCCAATGGCGGTCGGTGGGGGACTATTTCCCAATCTCCCGAAGTCCGCTACACTAAAGGAGTTGGCCTCTGGATTTTTGTTACCATTAGGATGCATTGGCATGAAAAACGTCGTGACTCTGGTGCTCGGAGGCGGGCAGGGTACGCGCCTCTATCCTCTGACCAAAGTGCGATCCAAACCGGCGGTCCCCGTCGCCGGAAAATATCGCCTGATCGATATTCCGCTGTCGAATTGCATTAACAGCGGTTTGAATCGCTGTTACGTGCTGACACAGTTCAATTCGGTCAGCTTGCACCGCCATATTCGATCGACCTACACCTTCGATCCGTTCGACGGCGGATTCGTCGAAGTCTTGGCGGCCCAACAGACGCTGGACAATTCCAATTGGTATCAAGGCACCGCCGATGCGGTGCGTCAAAATCTGCGCTACATCGAGCAGCCGGGCATCGAATACGTGCTGATCCTCTCCGGCGACCAACTGTACCGGATGAATTTCCAGGATATGATCGTCTCGCACATCCAAACGGGGGCAGACGTTTCCATCGCCGCCGTGCCGGTGCATAGCCGCGATGCCGCCGGCCTGGGAATCATGCGTCTGGACGACACCGGCCGCGTGGTCGGCTTCTTGGAAAAGCCGAAAACCGAACAGGAGTTGGAGCATGTGCGCACCGACCCCACCTGGATCGACGCGCACGGCATCCAAAGCCGCGGCCGCGACTGTTTGGCCAGCATGGGCATCTATCTATTCAATCGCAACACGCTGGTCGATGTCTTGGAAAAGACCGATTATCGCGATTTCGGCAAAGAGGTGTTCCCGGCCACCATCCGCACGCGCCATGTGCAGGTGCATCTGTTCGACGGATACTGGGAAGACATCGGCACGATCAAATCGTTCTTCCAGGCGAATTTGGACCTAACGAAAACCACCGCGCCGTTCGATATCGCTTCGGCCGAGGCGCCGATCTATTCACATGCCAGGTTTTTGCCTCCAACGCGCATCGATGGAGCAGTCGTAAATGGCAGTCTAGTGGCCGACGGCTCGATCATCGAGCCGGGCGCGGTCATCGAGAATAGCGTGGTAGGGCTGCGATGCCGCATCGGCCGCAACGTGGTGATTCGCAATTCCGTGTTGATGGGGGCCGACTTCTACGAAGCGCCCGGCGAAATCGCTTCGCACCAATCGAACGGCGAACCGCCGTTGGGCGTCGGCGAAGGCTCGTACATCGAAGGCGCGATCGTCGATAAGAACTGCCGCATCGGCCGCAATGTCCGCATCGTCAACGAGCAGGGCATCGATCACACCGAAGAAACGCCCTTCGGCATGATCCGCGACGGCATTGTCGTTTTGGCCAAAGAGACCTCGCTGCCGGATGGATGGAGGTTGTAGTTTTGTGCTAAGAAGAGCGTAGGGTGCGTCCGCGACGCACCTTATGTTGCCGCAGATCTACGTTCCTAACCCGCTACCACCCCATCGCCGTTCAGACATAGGTCAGGTACTCCGTGCCTGACGACTTGTTTACCGCATTAGCTCACTGTTGTCCCATCGCCGTTCAGCTTAACCGTCTCTCGATACTGCGGCACGCTGACGTTCCAATTCAACAAATTGCGGATATGTTCGGCCAAGGCCAACGACGCTTGCGCTTCGCCGTGGGTGATGAAAAGCTGCCGGGGCGGTATCTCGAAATGGGCTAGCCATTGGAGCAAGCCCGTCCGGTCGGCGTGGCCGGAAATGCCTTGAATCTGCGCCACTTGCGCTCGGACCAAGCGGGAAATGCCGTGGATGCGAACCTCGCGGTTGCCGTCGAGAATCTGCCGGCCCAAGGTGCCTTCGGATTGATAGCCGACAAAAAGAATCGTGCAGGCTGGATCGCCGATATGTTGGGCCAAGTGATGCTTAATGCGGCCTGCCGTACACATGCCGGACGTGGCCATAATGATGGCCGGCCCTTTGAGGTCGTTGATCTCCTTCGATTCCTCCATGCCGCGCACCACGTGGAGCGAGCGGAACCGCAACGGTGATTCGCCCGCCGCGACCATTTCCTCCGTGTCGGCGTCGAAACATTCGCGATGGTTATGGAACACTTCGGTCACGTCGGCCGCCATCGGACTATCGAGAAACACCGGCACTTCTTCGATGTGCTTGGAGTAGAGCAGCCGGTTGAGATAGTAAATCAACTCCTGGGCCCGCTCGATGGCGAAAATTGGAATAATCACCTTGCCGCCGCGGGCAACAGTTTCGTTGATGACTGTTTCGAGTTGCGACTCGACCGAATCGTGTTTTTCATGAACGCGGTCGCCGTAAGTCGATTCCATCACGATGTAGTCGGCCTCATTGAACACGGCCGGATTGCGGACGATCGGTTTGCCGAATTGGCCAAGATCGCCGGTGAAGATGATCGTGCGTGGCTCGCCGTGATCGCTTACGCGCAACTCGATCATGGCTGACCCAAGAATATGGCCGGCATCGTGAAAGACGGCCGTCACCCGATCGTTGATTTTCACCGGTTGGTTGTAGGCCACGGCCTCCAACATTGGCAACGTGCGTTCCACATCTTTGAGCGTATAGAGCGGCTTGATCGGATTTTTGCTTTTGCGGCCTTCCTTGCGATGCCGTTTTTCCTTGAAGGCGGCGTCTTCCGCTTGAATCTCGGCGGCGTCGCGTAGCACAAGTTCCACCAGATCAGCCGAGGCCGACGTGGTAATGATCGGCCCTCGAAAACCCTCCTGCACCAGCTTCGGCGCTAAACCGCAATGGTCCACGTGGGCGTGGGTCAGCAGCAGGGCGTCGATATCGCGAAGCCGTAGCGGGCTTTTTTCCCAGTTGCGCGCCTGATGCGATCGTTCTTGATACATCCCGCAATCAATCAGCAACCGAGCCCCATCGGCTTCCAGATAGTATTGCGAACCGGTCACTTGACGCGCGGCACCCAGAAATTGCAGCTTCACGATGCGGTCCTTGGAGGGATGTTATTGGTACGCTTCTCGTCGATGAACAATACGCACCACGTATACAGTTTTTTGGGGTGCGGCGATCTGGTAAAGAATCCGATAGTCGCCGATTCTGAATCTGTGCAAACCCTTCAGAGGTCCGACAAGCGGCTTGATGTTCGGATGTTGCGAAGGATTGGTTTCCAACAATCGAAAACATGCGGCCAGCTTCTTCGCCAAGGGTGCATCGGCCTTCGCAAAGAATTTCTCTGCTTTCGGCAAAAGAACGACTCTAAACATCCTTACGAACCTTTCGCCAGTCCGTAAATCGCCCTTTTTTAATGTCGCCGGCGGCCTCTTTCACCTCATCAAGCAATCCAGGCATTTTCAGCAATTCGGCGGTGGCGTCTCGACTAGCGGCGATGTCGAGATAGTTCAAAAATTCCACAGCCACTCGAATTTTATCCGGCGGCAGGGCGTCTAGTTGTTCTTTGGCCTGCTTGCGTAATTCGGCAGTAGTCATGGAATTTCTTTTGGTATGCAGCTTAAAGAAAATACACCCTTGCTATAATCTATTTTACCATGAATCAACCGTAAATTGTACCTTCGATCCGCAATCCGCTCCCGGCTAACGGGTGGGGAGCCCCGGTTGGACATGGACGCCAAACTCAAATTGTTATTTGCCCATCAATTCGTCGGCCAATGGCCCCGCATCGTAGATTCTTCGCAGGGCTTCAAGGATCGCGCTGCCGTGGACAGCCACGGCCCGGCCTTCGGTTTCGTTGAAAACGTAATCCCAAACCAGCGACGGTAGGTTGCCGTCGAAAATGATGCCGACCAATTGGCCGTTGCGATCGACCACCGGGCTGCCCGAGTTGCCGCCGATGATGTCGGCCGTGCAGACGAAATTCATCGGCGTTGCAAGATTCAAACGGTCTTTACGCTCGACCCAAATTTTCGGCAACGCAAACGGTTCGCGCGAATCATGCTCGGCCGCTCGGCGATAGAGGCCGTCTAGCGTCGTCCAGGCGGGAACCTTCTCACCGGCCATCTCAAAACCTTTTACCAAACCAAACGCCAGACGAAGCGTGAACGTAGCGTCGGGATATGTCTCCGTGCCATAGACCGCGAAACGGGCATTGGCCAATTTGCCGTAGGCCGCGCGTTGCGGCTCCTCGACCTTCTGTTCATAACGCATACGAACCTCGCGAGCCGGTTTATCGACCAACCGCGCCAGCAAAATCATCGGATCCTTCGAGGCTTCGATTGCCTTCAAACCGCCTTCCGCCAAGCGACGCCGCTCGGCAACGTCGGCCAACTTCGTGCCGCGCACCAATTCGGCTGCCCGCTGAGCGGGCGATTTGCCGGCTAGCACGGCCTGCCGCAATTTATACGTAGATGTTTTACGCTCTAAAAACATGCCCAATGAATCGGCCAGCAAGACCGTCTGCAAATCGGCATAGATCGGCGCTTCGGAAAACAGTTCTTGCTTCAGCGAATCGAGGTTCGATTCACGGTATTCCCGCAGCCGCTCGGCATTCGGTTTGCGGGTTTCCTCGGCCAACCGCACCAACGTCCGGGCGATATTGAACAGCTCGCTGTAAAAAGCCTGGCCGCGTTCCAACATGTCATAATCAATGCGAACCTCGGCCCAATCGCGCAACGACTGGTCAATCGCGGTCATCGCAACCTTGCACTCGGCAGCCAGCTTCTCATCTTTGACCACCGCAGCTAAAAACGCTTTCTCTTCGGCTCGCTTGCCGTCCATCACGGCCGGATCCTGCAACCCGGCCAACCCACCCAACCTTGCTTTGCGCGAATTTTGATAGGTAAACAACAAATCCTTGGCCCGCCGGGCATTCTCCACGCTCCGCTCGCTGAAGGTTGCCAAAAGCACCTCGCGACGTCTCAGTATATCGAGCGACGCAGGCAAAATCCGGTCGCGGAGAAACGTCAAATGGTTGACCGTGTTGAGTCGATCCGTCTTGCCGGGATTGCCCGCCACGAAAACCAAATCGTCAACCTTCAACTTCGCGGGATTCCATTGCAAATAGTGCGGCGTTTTTGCCGGCTTGCCGTTTTCATAAACGCGGAAGAAACAGATATCCAAATCGTAGCGTGGATATTCGAAGTTGTCGGGATCGCCGCCGAAAAACGCGATATCTTGTTCGGGCGCGAAAACCAACCGCACGTCGGTATATTTTTTGTAACGATACAAGTGATACAGCCCGCCCTGGAAGAGCGTAATCACGTCGCTTCGCAAGCCGGTCTTGTCGAGCGACTCTTTTTCGATGGTATTCATGGCCGCCCGACGTTGCTTTTCCGCTTCGGCGGGCGAGGCATCCGCTTTCACCGCGGCATTAACCCGTGCGGTCACATCTTCGATGCTCACGAGCACATTTAATTCCGAGTCGGGGCAGGGCAACTCCTCGGCCTGGGTTTTTGCGTAAAAGCCCAATTGCAACAAATCGTGTTTTTGATTGCTAAGCTTCTGCAAAGCGTCGGCCCCGACGTGATGGTTGGTCATCACCAAACCGTTAGGCGAAACAAACGAGCCCGAGCCACCGTTGTTCAACCGCACGGCCGACTGCTGCAAATGGGCCAACCAGGCATCGGTAGGCGAAAAGCCGTGCTTCTCCTCCAGCACCTTTTTCGGCGGAAAATTGAACAACCACATCCCTTCGTCGGCCTGAACGATCGTTGCCGCCAAAGTGATTGCAATAATGCACGGAACGAACCAACGCGTATTCATGGAATTTCCTGTCCGATGAAAGTGAACCCAGCGAAATTTGATTGCTTTTCTGCCGGTGATCGTAGATCAAATGCTGCAACTTGACAAGACAGATGCGGCTTGACACCCCCCACAACGGCCCCTTACAATGTCAAAATTGATCGACGGTGCCATCCTCTTCAAACTAAGGAAATTCCAGCATGACGGCAAAATGGGCTGTGGCTTTGCTGTTTGCGTGTGAGGCAACATTATTCAGTTGCTCGGATCGTGGATGCGGATCTCGCTATACTGCAACTTCTTCATTGCGCATCGATTTCACAACACCTCATATTCTCGACCAACCTGCGCAGCAACATTCCGAAAAGGAATACGACTTATACAAGAAGACACAACAACAACTTCTCAAATCACGGTTTGTATTGATGGCCGCCCTCCGTAAATCGGAGGTTGCCAAGTTGCCGTCCGTACAAGAAGAAACCGAACAGAGCGATGCCACGCGATGGCTGGAAGGCTTGATTAAGATTGAGTTTCCAGGCGATTCAGAAATCATGAAAGTGAGCATTTCGCGGAGCGATCCTCACGAAGCAGTTATGCTGAATAGAGCCGTCGTAGATGCCTATATGACGGAAGTGGTCAATGTTGAGCGAGAGCAAAAACGGAAGCGGCTTTCTGAACTGGATCGCGCGTATGTAGAAAAAGAAACGGATCTTCGCGCAAAGCATGAAGACCTGCGCAAACTTGCGGAGCAGTTAGGTGTATCCTGTTCCGACACGCTCACGTTGAAAGAAAAATTGGCCTTGGAAGAACTGTCAAGTTATCGAACGGATCAGAAGAAGCTCCAAACCATGCTGCAAGACATGAGAAGAGACTTGGCCATCCAAAAAGCCTTTCAAGAGGATGCAAAAGGCGAGAAGCGGGATGTGTTTTCCAAGGAAGTCAAACGTCTGGCGGCCGCCATCGTCGCAACGGCGGAACAAGAATCGAAGTTACAGCAAATCATTGATTGTTACCGCAGGGAAACGGAACATTTTGGTACGTCAACCGTTGAAATTGAGATGATGCGGGCAGAAATTCGCAATCACGCGGCCGTGTTGGCTGAAATTGACCGTGAACGAGAGCGGTTAAGAGTAGAAATGCGTGCCGCTCCCCGTGTCGCTCTTCTGGAACGAGCAGAGCTGCCGGAATGCGCGGATTAAGGCTTGATACGAGATTTTTCCGGCTAATCCTTGATTTGCCTGCTTCACCTCTACTACTTCCGGCAGCGCGAAGCTATGATTGTTGTGCCTACGCTGCCAATGAACCGTTTCGCGGCCGATTGACCGGCAAATTCGTTGGAAATTGCCCGGTTATTTTGTGACAGTAGTCCGTTTCTTCAAAAAACAACCATGACAAAATCGCAACTTCTCGACATTCTCCGCCCCTATGGACAAGAACACTTATTGGCATTTTGGGACACGCTGGATGCAGACCAGCAAGCATCGCTCGCCAAACAGATCGAAGCGATCGACTTCGGCCTGATCCATCGGCTTTACGACGGCCGCAACCGGCAGGACAATGTTCGTGAATTGGCGGCCAAGGCGCAGGAACCGCCCGCATTCCGCTTAAACGCCGCACAAAATCCTTTCACGCCGCAACAGGCTTCCGAGCAAGCCCGCAAGGCTTTGGCGGCCGGTCGGCTCGGCGTCATTCTCGTGGCCGGGGGCCAGGGCACGCGGTTGGGGTTCGAGCATCCTAAAGGCATGTTCCCCATCGGGCCGATTTCCAACAAAACACTGTTTCAGATCCACGTCGAAAAAATCATTGCCGCGGCCCGTCGCTATGGCGTGCGAATTCCATTGTATTTAATGACCAGCCCCGCCACGCATGAAGAAACGGTTGCATTTTTCACCGAAAATAAGCAGTTTGGGTTGTCCGAAGAAGATTTGATCATTTTCTGTCAGGGCACGATGCCTGCGGTCGATGCACAAACCGGCCGCGTATTGCTCGAATCGCCGGGGCGGATCGCCGTAAGCCCCGACGGACACGGCGGTATGTTGGCTGCCTTGGCCCGCAGCGGCGCACTCGACGACATCCAACGCCGCGGCATTCAACAACTGTTTTATTTCCAGGTCGATAATCCGCTGGTCGATATCTGCGGACTGGAGTTCGTCGGCTACCACTTAGCGGCCCAGTCGGAGCTTTCAACGCAAGTCATCGCTAAACGCGATCCCCTGGAGCGTGTGGGCAATGTGGTAAAAATCGGCGATCGCCTGATGGTGATCGAATACAGCGATCTGCCCGACGACGCGGCCAAGCGCCGCAATGCCGACGGATCGCTGGCGATTTGGGCCGGCAGCATCGCCGTGCATGTGATCGATGCCGCGTTGCTGCAACGTCTAGCAGGCTCGGCCGACGGTTTGCCCTTCCATCTGGCGCGCAAGAAAGTTCCATGCATCAATGCAGCGGGCGAACCCGTCGCGCCGTCGCAACCGAATGCGATCAAGTTCGAGCGGTTCATTTTCGATCTGCTGCCGCAAGCCCAGAGGGCAATCGTGGTCGAGGTGGACCCCGCCCGTGCGTTCGCCCCGTTGAAAAACGCTTCGGGCGCCAAGGAAGATACGCCGGAATCGGTGCGCGCTCAGATGGCCGCCGAAGCTCGCACATGGCTGCGACAGGCCGGAGCCAAAATCGGTGATGATGTTCTCGTGGAAATCAGTCCCCTCATGGCCCTCGATGCCGAGGAATTGGCCGGGAAGATCCAGCAAGGCATGCGCGTCACCAAGCCGACGTATTTCGAGTGATGAGCGCCTGGGAACACTGCCAATCAACGTTTTTCCGCCTGCCTGGGTTATCGCTTGCGCATCACCAACGATAACATCAGGCCCACGGCGAGAAAACCGGCGCCGACGAAGAAGGCGTAAACCGCCGCGCTCTCGTGGTAGCGATCTTTCAGACCAGCAACGATCTGCGGTCCCACGATCCCGGCGGCCGACCACGCCGTCAGAATCACACCGTATGCTTGCGACATCTTTTTCACGCCA
>CAZNMP010000071.1:0-4397 GCA_964573875.1 uncultured Planctomycetaceae bacterium
CCGGCAGGTCTAACGGTTTATCAATCGGCGGCAGTGCGTCGGGCCACCAATCGCGCGCGCCTGTTTTGTCGGTCGGCGTGTGGACCCAATGGTAATACTCGCGCAACACCCGGATATTATCCGGCTTGATCGTTGCGCCGTTCGGTCCCTGCAACGGCAGGGCCTCGGCGGTCAACTGTTTCAGTTCTTTTTTCGGTCGCACAACGATTTGCACGGCCTCGCGGTCGTTGCGAGCCGCCGACAAGGTTGCGGCCGCCGAACTTTCCTTCGGCAGGGCACGCTTTTGCGAAATCTTCCACGTTGCCTCGCACCACCAAACGTCGGCGTTGCCGCTAACTCCGGCGATTTTTTGGCCGAAATCTGCACGGTAATGCTCGGATAACGTCCAGGGCAGGGTAGCCGCCAGTGTCTTGCCGTTGGCCAAACGGAACAGCAGTCGGATATCATGTACGCCACAGCGATCTAAAGACACGGCCGCCTCGAAAATCTGCGTCAGGTGAGGCGATATACCAGCCGGCAGATGCACTGGTGATTGATCAATCCAGTTGGCCGGCAACGCACCTTTGTTTGTCTGTTTTAGAGTTGTTTGCGCGACAAAATCAAATCCCACAGCGGCCGCGCCGCGATTTTTCACAAACATTCGAAATCCCGGACAAGCCGGATCTTCGGAATCGAACAGACTGATTGACTCAAAGACCAAATCCCCCTGGGTTCCGTCGATTTTCGCAAATACGGTTTGGCCAACTCCTTCAGGCGGTGTGCCTGTTAGATCGGCGGAAAAATCGATTTGATTGACTTGGAAGCCGTCGTCTTTCGATTTGGGCCGTAAACGCACATATAGCTCTTCGGCCGGCAGCAGATCGGCGGGCACGTCGGCTTCGGCATGGCCAAGGCCATCGCGTGCGGCGATTTGCCGCCATGATTGACGGTCGCGGCTAACTTCGGCGACACAACCGCCACGGCTGTGGTAGCTTAGATCGAACGCGACACGAGCCGAGCGGAACGGGTAGCCCGGCAGGCCGAAACGATAGATTACTTCAGCATTGCCCCAGAAACACCAGCGGTCGGAGTTGAAGCCCGCAGTGGCGCTCACCAAGGTGCGATGGAAATTGCCGCCCTGGTGGCCCATCCAGCCGTTGAAGACATAGCGGCCGTTCTGGATCGATTCGCCGTCGCCCAATGTGACCTGCCCGACGGCTTTATCACCAAACGTCAGCGGACCGACTGCCTTGTAGACGGGCATGACGGGCGTGAGGCGGACGGCGTCGAATTGTCCTGTTCCGTTTTGATGCCATTGGCCAAGACGGAGGTAGTCGTTTTCGACGTTGTCGGGCACGCGAAAGATCTGGCTGCTCCAGGCCCATTCGGCTGACAGCGATTGGTCGTTATTCGCGAAACTCGGGCCGGAAATCGCGGAACTGCAACCTTCTGCATTCCGGGCTCGCATCTCGAACTGATAGACGCCGCCGGGCGTGAAGCGATAGTCGCATCGCCAGCAGTTGTCGTCATTGCCGTTGCCGGTCACTTCCAAGATGTTCCGATCCACCCAACGACCCTTGCCGCCGGAGAGCTTCCAGCCGGTTGGGTTGCCATCGCCCTGATTGAACTCGGGGTTTGAAACCGCAGGCGACGGAGTATCGCCGCCCTGGGCTGTTGATGTGCAGATTGAGACTAGAATGGCGAGAATCGCAAGTATGCGAGGCTTAATCCTGATATGCATGGCAGAGGTTCCCTTTGGTTTCGCGGTAGTTCGGTTTTCAGGCTGTGGCGTGGGTTTCTGAACGTGTTGGGCGTTCCGAAGCCGGAGCTTCGGAACGAGGGTTATTATGAGGGTTATCGAGGTTAAGTTCGATATTGTTACGGTTTTTTGTGCGGTGGAATGGTTTGTTGACCGGCGGTTCCGATTCCAATGCCGGGCACAATTGACGCGGCAGTGCCAGCGTCGAAATTGAAAATGGTGTAGCCGGCTGCGCCAAGCTCGCGGGCAAGGTGGATCTGTCCTGCCACGCGATCCGGCGTCATCGCAATGCCTGTGGCGGTGGCTCCGATGCCCGGATAGAGCGGCACTCGCCCCTCGATCAGCTTCAACTGATTGCGGACCAAGGAGGTAAACTCCGCGTCGTTGGTGGTGTAGTCCATCGGGCAAACGAAATCGAGATAGCCGGCCTTGATCCAGGCGGGCCAATCCTGGCCGACCGACCGCCGGCAATCGGGATACGACCCGAAGACGGCGGCGGAAATTTTGATGCCGGGTCGGATTTTCCGCGCCTCACGTCTTACGGCCTCGACCAGGGCGGTGATCTGTCGGCATCGCCAATCGATGTATTCTTCTTTGCGATTGCCCGAGAAGCAATCTTTCGGCCAGTTTTCCACACGTTGTTTGCTATCGGCCTCGAATCGTTCTCTACACCCGTCGCAGTAACAGAATTCATGCCAGGGATAGCGGATATAGTCGAAGTGGAGGCCATCAACGGGATATTTGCTCGCGACCTCCAACATGCTGTCGATTTCGAGCTTGCGATTTGCGGGATGCGAGGGGCAAAGCCAGTCGGAAGGTTCGCCCTTAACGGTCACCTGCGTTCGGCCCTCGCGGCGCATACGGTCGATGAATTCTTTCGAGGCCGTGCAGAGATTGAAGTTGACTTTCCAGACGTGAACTTCGAGACCGTGGCGTTTGGCTGCCGCACAGCATTGCTCGATCTGGTCGCCGTATTTTTTGAACGTGTCGCTGCGCGGCAGTACGTCGCTCGCGTAGTGAGCAAGACCGCCCCAGAGCATGTTGGGCAGTATCATGTTGAAGCCGTTGTCGGCCAACAGTTTGGCCGAGCGATCCCAGTCGCCGGGGAAAGCGCCCGTGCCGGAATGATTCCACACGGCACGGCCTTCGCGTTTCGATTTGGGAATCTCGGCGATGGCCACGTGGAGATAGGCTTTCGCTAGAAGTTGATGGGCTTCGTGGGCCGTGGCGATGGCTTCGACATAGGATGCTTGCGAAAACTGCTCGCGGGCTTCCTCCCACTTTTTTAGACCGCGAGACGCAGTAGTGCTTACAGCTTTGTTGGGAGCCGCATAATTGAAATAATGGAGAACATCTTCGATTTTCGTGCAATGCCCGATCTGCCAGACTTGATCCAAGGTGGCTTGTGCCATCTGTTTCCAAAGCGATGGAACGAGTCGCCCCATAATGGCAGCTAGAAGTTGTTGCTTGGCTTGGGGATCATCGGCAAGCAGAATATGGCTGAAAAACGCACCACGGTCGCTCAGCAGTACGGCCGGTTGGTCGGTAGCCTTGCCGGCATCGTCAAACCAACGACCAATCACGCGGGCATTGTGGCCTGTCGGTTTGGCCGTGGTGATGTTCCAGGAATTTTGACGTACGGATTTCGGCAGCCCTTGGACATCGGCGGCGTCGAACCGCATCTCGGCAAAATTTCCTTCGCGTTTTTGCCGCACATATTGCGTTTGGCCGAAGCCCAAAGCGTCGCCAAGCTTGGAAGGCAACAGATAGCACACGACGAGCTTGCCGCCGTGGTTGATGAACTGGGTCAAGCTGTCGATCGTTTCTTTGTTCAGCGTCGGATTATAGGCAAGGATCGCTGCGCGACGTTTGCCGAGCGCCCCCGTGGCAACGGCATCTTCGTCGAGCGTGTCGGTTGGAATGCCTAGCTCGTCGAACATGGTCGCTAGGTTTTTGGCCATGTCGTGGGCCATTTGCAGTTCGTTGTTCTTATTGGAGGCCGTTTTCCCTGGAATCACTAGCGCCACATCCCGCGAGACGGCTGCCAATCGGTAGAACTGAATTGCCGAGTCCTTGATATTCTTATTTTCAGAGCGCCAAACGGCAAGCCGGATGCCGTCGATGTGTTTCCAGCCCGCCGGTGAGCCTTCGGTGCGGAAATCGGATTTCGCGAAATGCACGGTTTGTCGGCCCTTGCCCTTGAAGGACGCTCCGGCACTGTACCAGCCGTTGCCACTGCGGAAATAGAGCGAGAGATAGCCGAGATTATGTGGATCATCGACGGCGGTTTCGAGCAGGAAGCTGCCTGGTGCATTTAGGTCGAGCGGTGCCTTGCGGTCGACGACGACTCGATGTTGTTTTGCTTGCGAGGCAAACGGAGCATCGAGTTGCATTACAGGCCGGTTGTTTTGCAGGATGACTTGGACGGGGGCGGCGCCTTCGCTAGCAGACCAAGCGGCTTGGGCTGCCGGCGCGTCGGCATAACGAAATTCGTCTAAGACCTGTTCGCTACCTAACAGCGAGGTCAGCAATACCAGAGAAAGGCAGTACATCGGCAAGGCTCCTTGGCAAAAGCTCGCGCGTCGTGGCGGGGGAATACGGGGGCGTTGGAGGGATTTTTCACATTATCCCCTTGCGACGAGCGATTCGCAAGACGGCC
>CAZNMP010000071.1:4497-9953 GCA_964573875.1 uncultured Planctomycetaceae bacterium
CGTTGGAGGGATTTTTCACATTATCCCCTTGCGACGAGCGATTCGCAAGACGGCCAGAGAAGCGGGGGCACAATGAGAAACGGGTGGTCCATGCCGGCGATATGCAACTGCTCATAAACACGGCGAGTAAGCCCGCCCGCTTCACAGGCTTATTGACCATGGGTAATTACTGCATCGGGCAACAATAAAGACCCATTGCCCCCCTGCACTCTGCATGACATTCCGAATGCAATCCATATACCCTTCCACTAAGGGGTGCATTTCTTCTATTGCCCACAAATACCCTTGGAAACAGCCTGAATCGACCAAACATGGCATTATAGGCATTTAGGGCAACATATTTTTACGCAATGTTAAGATATTTAGACTTTACCGGTTATGGTGACTTTGCCGATTACAGAAGGGAAAGCGGTTTACCCAGGGGGTATTTATGGCAAATACACTTCGCGGCAGTCTAAATCTTCTGACAATCGGCCTGCTGGTTTTGTCCAGCGGTTGCACGAGTTTGCGCGACTATGTGCATAATGGGTTCAAGGTAGGCCCAAATTATTGCCCCCCCAATTCGCCTGTTTCTGAGCATTGGATCGAATCGACCGATCTGGCCGTTCCCAAAGATCCCGGTTCCCTGAGTCATTGGTGGGCGGCCTTCAACGATCCCACACTCGACGGACTCGTGACGCAGGCCTACCGACAAAATCTGACGTTGAAGCAAGCCGGGTTTCGCATTCTACAGGCCCGGGCCAAGGCAGGCATCGCCTTGGGAGAGATATTTCCGCAGACGCAAGTGGCCAGGGGCGCCTATACACGAGCCGGGGATGGGGCTTTGGGATTCTCGGATACGTGGAATTTCGGTTTCAGTTTGAATTGGGAACTTGACTTCTGGGGCCGATTCCGTCGTGCAGTGACGGCGGCCGATGCCAATCTGGACGCTTCGATGGCCTCCTACGACGGCGTGTTGGTCACGCTGGTGGCCGATGTGGCGAAGTATTACGTTCAGGTTCGCACCGATCAAGAACGGATTCGCTTGCTCAAGTCGGCCGTGAAATTGCAACAGGGCGTCTTGAATTATATCGAAAACCGCTATGCGGCCGGCTACAAGCAGACCGAGTTGGACTTGGACCAAGCCGTGAGCAACGTGAAGCAGAACGAAGCCTCGATCATGCTGTTGGAGATCGACAAGCGGCAGGCGGAGGATCAATTGTGCACTTTGATGGGGATGCCTACTGAAGACTTGAGCAAGTTGTTGGGCGATGCCCCGATACCGACGGCCCCGCCGCAGATTGCGATTGGCATTCCGGCCGATTTATTGCGACGGCGTCCGGACATTCGCCGGGCGGAGCGATTGGCCGCATCGCAAGCCGAGCAGATCGGCATTGCGCAGGCCGCGTTGTATCCGGCGTTGTCCATCAACGGTACGTTGGGCTATGCGGCCGAAAGTTTTTCGGACTTGTTCCGAAGCGATTCGTTCAACGGCACGGTAGGCCCCTCGTTCAATTGGAATGTGTTGAATTACGGCCGCATCATCAATAATGTGCGTTACAACGAAGCTTACTTCCAGGAACTCGTGGCCGCGTATCAAAACACCGTTTTGTCGGCGAATCAGGAAGTCGAAGACGGACTGGCGACGTTTTTGCGGTCGCACCGTCGGACGGCGCTCTTGGAGGAAAGCGTAACGGCCGCGCGGAAAGCCGTGAAAATTGTCATTCTCCAATACGAGAAGGGCGCGGTTGACTTCAACCGATATGCAACGATTGAGCAGAATTTGGTGACGCAACAAGACAGCTACGCACAAGCGAAAGGCCAGATCGCTCAAGGGTTGGTGTCGGTTTACCGTGCATTGGGCGGCGGTTGGGAATTCCGTGTCGAAGAAGCCGGGCAGGAAGCGGCGCCGGCGGCGGGAGTCGGTCCGGCGGCTCCAGGTTCTCTCCCCGAAACCGAGGAAATTCCTGTCCCCGAGCCTACGACTCCGAAACCGGAGAAAAACTCCAAGGCCGAGGAACCCCCAAAAGACAACGAGAAAGCACCCGAGCCGAATCTGATGAATTCGGCGGATATGGGCAAGGACACCTCGGATGCCCCGAAAGCACCCCAACCCACGCCATTGCCTCCGCTGGTGGAAAACCCGCCCGAACCGGCGGCGAAGCCCGACGCCAAGCCTTGACCGCTCCGGATGCTTCACATATATTAACAATATAGTGAAGTTAAATATCGGGACGGGTGAGGCATGGGACGGAAGAATTGCGCTGAGCTGCGGGAACAGGCGAAGGCGATTGCCTTGCTGTTGCCTGCTCTGATGCGGCAGTTTGGGACCGGCAAGCGAGACCCCGCGGTTGAATTGCCTCTCGCGCAATTGCGCGTATGCCGCATTCTTTGCGAGGAGGCAAAATCCCTCTCCTCGCTGGGACGCGAACTCGGCGTTTCGCAAAGCGCCATGACGCAACTCGCCGACCGTCTGGAATGTGCCGGCTTGGTCCAGCGCGTTGCCAAGAAGGATGACCGCCGCATCCGGCGTCTTCAGTTGACTCGCCGCGGCAAGGCGATGTTGCGAGTTCATGATGAAGCGCGCGCCGGTCAAATACTGTCCGTGCTTGGATATCTCACGCCCAAAGTCAGAAAAGAAGTTCTGGCATCCTTGCAGGCATTGATGCGGGCTTGCAGCGCAGCGCGCGAGCGCACGGGACGGCTTCCAAAACGCATTTGTTCCCATTCGGGTTCCGAGGCGAAGGCATGAAAACAATACTGGCGATACTTGTGGTCCTGGGCGCGGCGGCGGCGGCCGTGTTCTACTTTACAACACGTCTGACCGCTGATTCCGTCGTGGTCTTTCGGACCGCAACAATCCAGCGCGGCGATTTACTTCCGACGATCAGCGCCACGGGAACCGTCGAGCCGGAAGAGGTTGTCGATGTAGGCGCTCAAGTGGCCGGCAAGATAGAATCATTCGGCCGCGATCCCACGGATCCCGCCAAGTTGATCGATTACGGGTCGGTAGTTCACAAGGACACCGTTTTAGCCAATATCGACCCCACGATCTACAAGGCCCAGGTAGATCAATCCCAGGCCTCCTTGCGACGTGCGCGCGCCGATCTTGAGCAATTGAAGGCCAAGCGAGCCCAAACCGAGCAAGAGTGGCTTAGGGCGAAAAGCCTGTTGCCCAACAAAGCCATTTCGGACACCGACTACGATTTAGCTTTGGCGAACTACAAAGTAGCGGATGCCAACGTGACCGTGGGCGAGGCGGCCATCGAACAAAGCGAAGCTGCTTTGCGTTTGGCGAAAACGAATCTTGATTACACGATCATCAAGTCGCCCGTCGAGGGCGTGATCATTGCCCGCCGCGTCAACATCGGCCAAACGGTCGTGTCGAGCCTCTCGGCGCCCAGCTTGTTTTTGATTGCGAAGGATTTGCGGCGCATCCAGGTTTGGGCATCCGTGAACGAGGCCGACATCGGCCGGATCCATCTCAACATGCCGGTGCGATTCACCGTGGACACCTATCCCGGCGAGACGTTCCGGGGCAAGGTCATGCAAATCCGCTTGAATGCGGCGATGACGCAAAACGTCGTGACCTACACGGTCGTGGTGGTGACGGACAATCTCGACGGCCGGCTTTTGCCTTACTTGACGGCAAATCTCCAATTCGAAGTCGAGAATCACACCAATGTTTTGCTGGTTCCCAACATGGCATTGCGATGGAAGCCGCGCACGCAACTCATAGATCCGCAAGATCGCGGGGCTTATTTGGCGGCGGCAGCGGCCGAGAAAGCCGGCCGGCAACGAACGGACGCCGTGAGTAAAAAACCAACCGATGGCGCGAAAGCCGGCGAAACGGCAAAAGCCCGCAACGATTCGGGACGTGTTTGGCTTGAAAGCAATGGGTATGTCCGGCCCTTGGCCGTTACCATTGGCGCGAGCGACGGCACGATGACCGAGATCAACGGCGAGGGATTGAAAGAAGGCATGAAAGTCGTAATCGGAGAAGAAGACAAAAATCTGCTGATCGACTCCGAGGGCGAGACGACCAACCCCTTCGCCCCCAAACTGTTCAATAAAAAGAAATGACTATGTTGGTCGTTCTCTATGTGCGACCGGCTGGAGCGGAGTGAATCCTCGGATGCGTCTACACAAATTATTACCTGCCTTGGGATAACTTGCGGAAGATATTGGGAATGCCCGTCGTAGGGAGCCGTGTATGGAGTTGATCCGACTCGAAAACATCCATAAGACATATCACCTGGGCGAGGTTGACGTCCCGGTGTTGCGCGGCATTTCGCTTTCGATTGCCCAGGGCGAACTGGTTGCGCTGATGGGTGCTTCGGGTTCCGGCAAAACCACGTTGATGAACATACTCGGTTGCCTGGATCATCCCACGTCGGGCAAGTATTGGCTCGACGGACAGGAGATGAGCGGTTTGACGTCCAACCAGCGGGCACTTGTGCGAACGGAGAAGCTGGGCTTCGTTTTTCAGAGTTTCAATCTTTTGCCGCGCACCACGGCATTGCAAAACGTCGTGATGCCGCTGGACTATGCCTTGCAACGTCCCGGGGCGGCCGAGGCCGCGGAGTTGGCACGCACCTTGCTGACTCGCGTGGGGTTGGCCGAGCGGATCGACCACGAGCCTTCGCAGATGTCGGGCGGACAGCAGCAACGCGTGGCCATCGGGCGCGCATTGGTCAATCGACCGATGTTGGTTTTGGCCGACGAACCGACCGGCAACCTCGATTCGCACACCAGCATCGAGATTTTGCGGATGTTTCAACAGCTCAATGCCGAGGGCATCACCGTCGTGCTGGTGACGCATGATCCCAAGGTGGCTGCTTATGCCCATCGTGTGATTACCATTGCCGACGGTTTGGTTGAACGTGACGAGACCTCGGCGGAGCACACAAGTGCTCCGATGGATGCTTCCGGTTCTCCGGAGCCTTCACCGAATGCCGAACCAGAGACACTTAAAGCGTCTCCGGCGGAATTGCCCGTGCCGCATCGGCGTCGGCTGCCTTCGCTTATGCCGCACATGTTTCGGACGGCGATGGACTCGCTGCGACGCAACAAAATGCGATCGGCGCTGTCGGCCTTGGGCGTGATTATCGCCGTGGGGGCGGTCATTGCCATGACCGAGATCGGCGAAGGGTCGAAGTTGGCGATTCAACGAACGATCGCCAGCATGGGCGCGAACATGATCATCGTGTTGCCCGGTGCGTCCTTGAGCGGCGGCGTCAACTTCGGCTCGGGAAGCGTGCAGACGCTTACGCCCGAGGATCTGGAGGAAATCGCCCGGCAGTGTCCGGCCGTCAGCGATGCGGCCCCCGTGGTGCGAACGCGCGCCCAGGTGGTCTTTGGCAATCGCAACTGGAACACCAACCAAATCATCGGCACCTCGCCATCCTATTTGGCGGTTCGCGATTGGGAGACTCTCGAAGAAGGCAATGTCTTTACGGAGAACGACGTGCGAAGCC
>CAZNMP010000072.1:0-9933 GCA_964573875.1 uncultured Planctomycetaceae bacterium
AAAGCAGTTTCGCAAGATATTCGCCATGGCCAATAAAGGCAAAGGCAATACCGGCGAGGCCTTGATGAGCCTGCTGGAGCGACGTTTGGACAACATCGTTTATCGGTTGTGTTTTGGAAATTCGCGGGCGCAAGCACGATTGCTGGTTGCTCACGGTCACGTGACGGTCAATGGACGCCGGGTGGATATTCCGAGCTATTTGACCCGTCCCGGCGACGTGATTCGCATTAAGAATCGTGCGAAGAGCTTGCAACTGGTGCAGTCGATATTGGCCGAGACGACCCGCGAGATTCCCGATTTTCTGAATCGGGTCGATGGGCCGCAGCCGGAAGGTTACGTGCTTCGGATGCCGGAAGCCGCCGATGCGTCGATTCCGGTTCAGCCGCACTTGATCGTTGAGCTTTGTTCGAAATAGCCACTCATAGCCGCTAGTCAGTAATTGAATCGGAGCTTTCATATGCGTATTCGATGGCGCGGCCTGGAGTTGCCCAGCCTTACATCCGTGGATCGTTCGACGTTGACCGCCACCTATGGCAAGTTCACGGCAGAGCCGTTTGAGCGCGGATTCGGCGTCACGGTCGGCAACAGTTTGCGTCGCGTGCTGCTTTCCAGCTTGGAAGGCAGTGCCGTGACCCAGATTAAATTGCACGGCGCTCAGCACGAGTTCAGCAGCCTGCCGGGCGTCATTGAAGACGTGACCGATATCGTGCTGAACGTCAAATCGCTCGTCGTGAAGAATTACAGCGATCAGACGCGGGTGGTTCGGATCGAGAAGAACACGAAGGGGCCGGTCACGGGCGCCGACGTTCGGACCGACGATCAAGTTGAAGTGATCAACAAGGATCACGTGATCGCCAACTTGACGGAAGACGTGCCGTTTGTCTTGGAGATGGTGATCGAGAACGGCCGCGGCTATGTGCCCTCGACCGAACATACGCCGCAAGCTCAAGAGATCGGCATTATTCCGATTGACGCCGCGTTCAGCCCCATTACGCGGGTCCGCTACGAGGTGGAAGAAACCCGCGTGGGTCAGAAAACGAACTACGACCGATTGACGATTGAAATTTGGACCAACGGTTCTGTCACGCCGGAGATGGCGTTGGTGGAATCGGCGAAGATTCTTCGCAAGCACCTCAATCCGTTCGTGCAGTACAGTGAACTCGGACCGATGGTTCACAGCGAAACACGCACTCTGGGCGCGGTTGTGCTGGATCAGGCCACGGAAGCGAAGCTCAACATGAGCTTGGCCGAGTTGGATTTGTCCGTGCGGGCGACCAACTGTCTTGAATCGGAAAATATCACCACGGTGCGTGACTTGGCGACGCGCACCGAGGAGCAATTGCTCGAAGTACGCAACTTCGGCGAAACGACGCTGGCGGAAGTTCGCGAGAAGCTTTCCGACATCGGTCTGCGGCTGGGAATGCGTTTACCCTCGGCACCAGCCAGTTCCTTTTAGTGCAATAACAACGTGAAGCCGCCCCAAGGCGGGTAAGCGAATCCTGTAACGCTGCGACCTTAAAGGTTGCGTGAGAGATAGCCATGCGACATCGAAGAAAAGGCCGTAAACTCGGACGTAAGCCGCCACACCAAAGGGCTCTGCTCAGGGCATTGGCCACGGCGTTGTTTTTGACCGAACGTGACGCCGAATTGGACGAGAACAAGCCCAAGGTTAAGGGCCGGATCATCACCACGATTGAGAAGGCTAAGGAAGTACGGCCGTTGGTCGAGCGCTGCATCACCATTGCACGCAAGGCGCTGCCGCATCTTAACGCCGCCGATCAGATGGAGCCCCAAGCTGAGCGCAATAGCGAGCAGTGGCGCACATGGCGCAACAGCGATCAGTGGAAAGAATGGAACAAGACGATTGCCCCGGTCGTTGCCGCACGTCGTCGTGCCTTGCGTCTGTTGGGCGATAAGAAGGCCGTGAAGATTCTTTTCGAGGAGATTGCACCTCGCTACGAGGATCGCGACGGCGGTTACACGCGCGTTCTTCGTTTGGCGAAGCCCCGCTTGGGCGATGCTGGCACCCGCGCGATTCTAGAGCTGGTCGGCAAGAACGATCGCGTGCGCAAGAAAGCCGCTCGCCCGGTGTTCGATTCGGAACAGGCCGAGGTAAAATCTGTCGAGCAAGCGGCCGAAACGACGCCCAATGCGGCCGAGTAGGCGAAAGTAAACAACACCGAGATATTTTAAGAACACTAATTCTCACTGATTGCCGCTGATTACCAAATCAGTGTAGATTAGTGGGAATTAGTGTTCTTTTTTTTGTGAATGACTCTCCCGGCTGGAGCTTCTAAAACATTGCGGGAAATCAGGAATGGAATCCGCCCGACAGCAGCCCTATTTGCGTCTCGATCCGCCACGCTCCGGGTTCGATTTCACGCTGCATATTCGCCGACTGTGCGAAGACATGGTCGGCAGGCTTGACCAGCTCCGTCACATCGATATGTCGCGGGTGGCGGTCAGCTTTGCCCAAACTCGTCGGACGGGCAGTTTGGGGATGCACGCCTCGATGACGCCGTTGCGGTTTGCCGGCGGCAAAATGCATACATTTCGGCGGAAACGTCGCTGGGGCATTCAGCGGCTCTACGATCCGGACGGCCGCGAGATGTTCTACATCCTGAACTTCTATCTGCCGCGTTTTTTTGATTTGCCCTTCCGTGAAAAGCTCGTCACGACATTGCATGAGTTGTGGCATATCGGCCCGAATTTTGATGGTGATTTGCGTCGGCTGGGCGGTCGCTGTTTTGCCCACGGCTCTTCGCAGAAGCAGTACGACGCCCATATTGAGGCTCTCTTGGACCGTTGGCTGGCATTGGAGCCGCCGGAATCGGTCTATTCGTTTCTACGGCTGAAGTTTCGCGAGTTAACGGCCCAGCATGGCCGGGTGTATGGTCGGCGCGTGCCCATGCCGAAGCTGGTGCCGTTGGATTGAGACGGATCCCCGCCGCGGTGAAGCTTGTGTTGCGGAACATCCCGGCAAGCGGCTCCGGATTCACCTTCAGGATGCGTCACAATTCGGCCAACAAGGGAGGCAACCACCAACGCCTGGGCCCAGCGGGGATCTCGCCCCACGGCGATTCGCCAGACGGAATATCAATACCTGTGGGTGCTTTATTAGCGGGCGGTCAAAAGCATCCATTTTGAGCAAGGCGAAATTTGCGGAAGAGTTTCGTCAACCCTTTCTTGGTTGACGGAGACTCTTCATGGCGAATCGACTCAATATGGCGAAAATTCAGGCGATAGAACAGCTACAAGCACTATTGATGCTTAAGTGAATTGTGTAACCGTCCGGCGGGAACACAAATAATGTCGGGTAGTGCTGGGCCAAAAACTCCTGTTTACCGGGCTTCCCTTGACGGGCGTCGTTCAAACGGCGACCTATGGCGGGGCGGTTGACCACACGGTCGATTATGCCTACGACTACGCCAACCGGCTGGTCTTCCGAACGGTCGATGCAGGCCGGAGCGGCGGCACGGTGCCGATCCAAGAGTCGGCCTACGTTTACGACGGCAACCAGATCGCGTTGCAGTTCGACAAGATCGTGGGCGGCCCAAGTGCTTTGTCGGCGTCCGACCTTTCGCACCGATATCTTTGGGGCCCGGCGATCGATCAGCTTTTGGCCGATGAGCACGTCGAGAGCCTGGAGACGGCGGGCGACGTCGTCTGGCCGCTCGTGGACAATCTAGGCACGGTCCGCGATTTGGCGACGTATGATTCAAATACGGACGTAACGACGATCGCGAACCACCACGTCTACGACGCCTACGGCAACCGCACGTCGCAGACCAACTCGGCCGTCGATTGCCTCTTCGGCTACACCGCCCGGCAATATGATGAAGTTTCCAGCTTGCAGAACAATCTCAACCGCTGGTACGATGCCATGCAACACAAGAGACGTATTGGCCAAATACTACTCCTTGTCGGACTGCTAATGGCGGGCAAATCCGGAATAGTAGTAGGTGGCGAGGACTGGCTCATGCTTGGCCTTATCCTTATGTTGTTAGGTGCGGTGCTAATGCTGATTAGCCGATCGCCAAAGAACTAGCCAAACTGTGAACGGTGCCGTGGCGGAAAAAGTGATCGACTTGAGGGCAGAAAAAGGCAGAAAAAGGGGTCAGAACTTGGCGAATGAACTGAACTAAATAGTTCTGCCCCCTTTTTGACTCGAAAGAAAAGAGGATGAAAGAATGAGAAAGTTCTATCTTGCTGCATGGCTAGTGATAGTGGGGTTGTTGGTGAGTTGTGGGGCATACTCCGTATTGAGTTTCCTAGATGAATTTCTTGAATTCTTTCCAGCAATTCATCCGTTTAAGGCATATTATTGCTTCATCTTTCGCTTGACACTCTTCAACCTACCAATTATTGCCGTTGCCATGTACTTTCATCCAGGATACAAGATTAAAATGTCGGCAAAACGAAAAGAAAAATAAGGAAAAGCTGGAACAGCCAGGACCATTAATATGAACTCATTGCCAGACCACGGTGGATCACGATTGGACGTACAGTTCGGCCAATGAGATCACGCAGCATATTAACAGCATCGACGGCACGGCCGGCTACACCAGCGACGACCTTGGCCAATTGACCTGGGCGGATTACGACTACCAGACCGACGAGTCGTACACCTACGACGATAACGGCAATCGAACCGCAAAGTTCGTCGACACCGACGGGGTTCTGGACGCGGGCGATACCGACATCACCACATACACGTGGGACTATCGCAACCGGCTGACGGGCGTCGTTCAAATGGCGACCTACGGCGGGGCGGTTGCGATCCTACTTGAATGTGCTCCAGCATCTTTCACGACAATTTGGCCGCCGGCTGCTGCATAGACGCGCATGAGTTGGCCGAGCGATACATCAGATGTAGCTCATTCGATCTTAGCAACGCGAGGCTGGCTGGTGCCGAGTTTGATCCCTAACTCCTTTTGAGATAAACGGCACGCTTTGCGTTGCCGTCGAATTGCCGTGGCAAGTTTTACTCGCGCGTCGAGCAACTGGCGCTCGATGTCATTCATCTCCAGAAAGTCAGCGGCGTCGCCCACTTTCCAGCCTGCGGCCTCCAGCTTTTTGCGTTTTGCAGAATCCATGCTTTTAGCTTAAGCTTTTTTACTTCCCACCGACCATCGGGCGGCGCATGAGGCAGGACCAGGCGGCGTAGCCTTCGGGCCGGATGAGGCTTTCGAAGCGCATGGGGCGAACGTGGACGAACTCGAAGAGGCGGCCAAGTTCGTTGTGGATCTCGTCTTCGGTAACGGTCGGCGGACCGCCTTCAGTCACGGTGGGATCAGGCGAGCCGGCAAAGCAGATGCAATAGGAGCCGGGGCGGGTGACGCGCCATAACATGTCGAGATAGCGATCCAACTGCGTGCGTCGCAAGGCGTGATAAACACCGCAGTCGTAGACGAGATCGAACTGGCCGGAAGTACGGGCGAACTCGAAGATGTCGCTCAAGACAAAGCGGATCAGGGCGTCTTGGCGTTCCGCGCGGAGGCGTGCCCGTTCCATCGCGATGGGCGAACAATCGACGGCCGTGACCTCGAACCTGCGCCGAGAGAGGAGGATGGCGTCGGCTCCGGTGCCGCAGCCGATTTCGAGGACCGTTTGCGGCTTGAGCTTGTATTCGTCGAGCACGGGGGCCAATTCGGCATGGGGAGCCCCGGTGTCCCAAGGCGGCGTGCCCTCGCGGTACACGGCATCCCAATCTTCGTTCGTCACATATTTTAGCCCAGGTTGGCTCATGGCATTTTCTCGCGGTAAAGTGTCATCTCCAGTCTGAACCTTTGCCGCAGGCTTTGCAAGAGGCCCCCAGGTCGGGGGTGGCACGCGATTCAGGGTGTCCAAGGCCGTGGGTGGATTACTTTCTGAAGCTCTGGGCTTTTTTCCATCGTTCGCGGATGGTTAGATTAATGGCGGATTGTCGAAGCGGAGCTTCGGGGAAGTGCGTTCCCAAGCCAGAGCTTGGGAACGAGAATGGATGACTGGTGCAACCATGTAAGGATGACTGTTTTCGATTTTTCGAGAAGACCTGCATCTTTTCGAGAAAGCCTAGATCACTTCGCCACGGCTTGGCGGATGAACTGGACTTGGGGCTGGCCGCCGCCGGGCATGGGTTTGCCTTCGAGAAATTCGGCCATGTAGCGTTGGCGTTCCTTGCTGTTCTTCGGCGGGCGGAAGTTGTCGCCTTTTTGCAGGATCGGCCGCAGCTCGGTGATTCCGCCGAATTCGCGCGAGCCGGCGATCTGGCAGGGGAACCAGTGGCCTTTGCCCTTGGCGTCTTCCAGGTAGAACTCGGGATAGCAATGTTCCGGCACCCAAACGGTGCGGGCGGGAATATCGGACGCCCGGCAAATGGCGATGAACAGCGAGGTCATATCTTCGCAGTCGGCCTCGCCGCTTTTTAGGACCGCGAGGGCGCCTAATAACGGGGCGCCTGTTTTGTATTTCAGCTTATCGCGCACCCAATCGTAGATAGCTTCGACCTTTTCCCAGCCTTTTTCCTTGTCGGTTCCGATTTTCTTGGCCGCTTCGCGGATTTTTATATCGCGGCTCTCGATTTTCGGACTCGGCAACAAAAATGGGCGAATTTCGCGCGGCAATTTCTTCACATCGGGAAGTTTATAGATGTCGGTGTCTTCGGGCGGCAAAATGACACTGCGACGAATGTCGAGCGTGACGACTGCCCGCACCTCTTGGCCAGAGGGAATCATGGGAATCCTTACATTCATGATTTTTACGCCGCCATCGACCAACTCATAGCTCACCTTTGCTTCGGGCGAGATTTCCTCGCTTGCTGTTTTGACCTGCTGTTCAGGCCACTCGGTAGGCATGGGGACATAGCCGAACAAGCCGCGGCAAGCACCGCCGGAAGCCTTGATGATCATGCCGGCCTTCCATTGCGAAGTGCGCGACTCGCCCACTTTCGCGCCGTCGGCTTCGCCCTGCTTGAATTGAGCCCAGGCCGAGGCAGCCGCTACAAGCCATACAATCATTGCAATTGCTAGACGTCGGATTCGCATGATTTCTCCTTGCATTTCTCTATTGTATGTCAGCCGGCGAGCGGATAGGAGAAAAAAAGGAGGAAAATTGGGATGAGAAAATCCTATATTTCCTCGTTGTCCAAACAGCGGGGTGAAATTCCAAGGTTGGAGGTTTGGAACAAGCAGCCTTAGCGGAGGGTACGACGGAAGGTAAAAACGGGGTTTTTTCGCAGAAGTTCATGCCGGAAAGGCCGCGTTTAGGGGGGGTTGTAAACTCCCGCCAGCCGTGTATGTTAAATTTATGCAGGAGATACTCTTTGACTATAAGCTGAACCCGACCACGTGGGCATACATCTCCTCGCTGATGATGATCGGGATCTATTTCAAGTTCCGCCGCTTCTGGAGCGTTCGGAATTCGGATCTTATTGCACTGATTGCCTTTTCGCCTGCCTTTTTGTTGATCTATTACGGGCTGATCAAGCCGAACGACGACCTGATTCAGGCAGGTTACCTTTGGCTGTTCATCGTGGGCGGCATCTTTTTGGTGCGTCTTTTGTTGGATCCCGTGATGGTGCGGCGGCCCTTGCTGGAACCGAATCTTTCGGCCAGCGGACTGACGTTTACCGGCATTTGCCTGCTGATTTTTTTGATGGCCAATGTGATCAAGGTTCCGCAGGAGCGACTGGAAAAGCTCATGGCTAAGCAGACAGCGACGGCATCGCCGAATCCAGGCCTTGAAGCGTTTCACACCTTCGCCAGTTTTTCGAGCCAGACGACGGTCCCTGCCGATGCCATGCATCCGGAAGTTCACCATCAGGCCGTCGTGCGCGCGGCCACGGCGGCCACGGTCGTGATTTTGGCGCATCTGGCGATTGTCGTCGGCATGATGTGGATCGGCTTCCGGCATTTCGACAACATTCACACGGGCATGGCGGCGGCGTCGCTTTATCTGCTGACGTTTTACACGAGCCAATTCACGAGCCAGTTGGATCATTTTGCGCCCGCGGCGCTTCTGGTCTGGGCCGTGGCGTCGTATCGCCGGCCGATGATCGCGGGAATTTTGCTCGGTATTGCGGCGGGCATCATCTACTATCCGTTGTTCTTGCTGCCTTTATGGTGCGGATTCTATTCGCGTCGCGGCGTTTTTCGATTTGTTTTCGGCGTCGTGTTGACCCTGGCGGTTTTCGTGCTCGTGTTGGCGCTGACATCGCCCGACTCGACCGATTTTGTGATGCAATTGCGTCAGATGTTTGGACTTCGCGATCCGTTCGAGGTGGTTTCGTCCGGCTTCTGGGAAGATCACGAGCCTGCCTATCGGATCTCAGTGCTTGCGGCATTCTTCGCAATCTGTTTCAGCTTGGCATTGTGGCCCGCGCAGAAGAACCTGGGCACGCTGTTGAGTTGTTCGGCGGCGGTGATGTTGGCCACGCAGTTTTGGCACGCGAACCATGGCGGGCTCTACATGGCGTGGTATTTGCCGCTTTTGATTTTGACGATTTTTCGCCCAAACCTGGAAGATCGCATTGCCTTCACGGCCGTGCAACCGGTGTGGCGCAGGAAAGTCGTCAGCGTAGCGAAAGACTGACATTCCCGTTGCAGAGATAAGCTTCCATGTCGGCTTGGATTCACGCACCTCGATTAGAACGATTACTTTCGTTTCTTTTCATTGGTGCTTTCTTGTGTTTATCGAGCACTGCCGCGCGAGCAGAGGAAAAGGCAGCACGGTTGAAAATGACCGTGGATACCTCGGAAGCGCCGGCGATGGCCGCTTGGGCGGCGGAATCAAAGAAGCGGTGCGAGAAGGCCTATCCGATGATCTCGCGTCATTTGGCGTCGCACGATGAGCCGCTGCCTTCCGAAGTACATTTGGTTTTCAAGCGAGAGCAAGGAATCGCCGCTACTTCGGGCAATTTGATCACATGCCAAGAGCAGTGGTTCAAAGAGCATCCAGATGATTATGGCGCGGTGATACACGAGCTATGCCATGTAGTGCAAGCTTATCACAAGCCTGTGCCTGGCTGGGTGACCGAGGGCATTGCCGACTATGTGCGTTGGTTTTGCTACGAGCCGGCGGATCGCCGTCCCCGACCTGATCCCAAGCACGCTGCTTATACCGACGGCTATCAAACGACCGCGGCGTTTTTCGATTGGATCATGCGAACGAAAGACAAGACGTTCATTCGCCGCTTGAACACCACGGCACGGGATGGAAAATACAGCGACGACCTTTTCCGTGAATATGCCGGCAAGCCGCTTGACCAGCTATGGGCGGAATATCTGAAAACTTTGAAAAAAGCGGGCTGATTCGTATTTCACACCGTAGAGCGGGGCAAGATCGCACAAACTCCTAGTGGGTCTACGCAAGCTGATCAGCCGTTGTTCCACACGCGATAAGAAAACAAACCAACTTGCTGTGTCTGAAGCTTCACCAGAACATCGGCTTGCTTGACCCACCCTACATTTTAGTGAAAAAAAGCGAGCTAATCCCGCCGTGCGTCGAGGGTATCCGGTGCTTTTTTCTGAGCGGCAAACCAGTATTTCCAGGCTGATTTGTCGAAGTTGAAGTTTTGGCCGGAGATGGCGACCAAGGTGTCGAGCACGGTTTGATTGGGGATGTTTTGCCGGATGATTTTTGGTCCGCCGCCTGTCGACAAGCCGGTTCCGCCCGAGCCGAAGCTGGCGCTCGTGGCATTGTCGCCGCCGGGCTTGACGATCTTGAACTTGTGCGTGGTCACCAGTGCGTCGATCAGCGGGCCGATCGAGGACGGATCTTTCATGCGGCCCAGCGCCAACGCGGCCAGATTGACGATTCGATTGTCTTTGTCTTTCAGTTTGCCGATGTAGTAGGAGACGATATCCGGCCGTTTTTTCGTCTCCAGGCGGTCAAGGCATGTGAGACGAATTTCTTCGACGGGGTCGTAGATGGAAGTAATGGCCAGGGCCTTGG
>CAZNMP010000073.1:0-9810 GCA_964573875.1 uncultured Planctomycetaceae bacterium
CCGCTATTACGCGATCCGTAATGGCCTGAATCAAAGCTTCTTGATCGAGCGGAGCCTGTGCGCCGGCGGAACAAGAGGCCTGCGGCGCGGCGGAACTTGATTGATCGAAACGCGGCGGTTGGAATGCTCGCTGTTCGACGCCCGCCTCGCGCCAGCTTTCGCGGAAGGTGTCGTTCGCGCAGATGTCGCAGCTCTTCAACTCCGATCGCGGATCCTTGAAGCCCCACTTCTCCTTCAGATCGAGCAAGGCCGATGCTTCCGGCTCGGTGAAGTAGTTGACCGATCCCAGCCCGCGCGCCAGCATCAACATGCGGCAATAGGCGTCCAAGATTTCGGTCCACCAGTAGGCCTTTTCCACCGTGTCGCCGAAGCTTACCGTGCCGTGGTTGGCCAGGATCATGACGTTCGATTTATGGACGAACGGCAAAATCGTATCGGCGAAATTCTGGCTGCCGGGAATATCGTATTTTGCAATCGGCACGTCGCCCAAGAAGATTTCCACCTCGGGCAAAACGCACATCGGCACCGGCTCGCGAGCAATGCCGAAAGCCGTCGCATGAGGCGGATGGCAATGGACGACCGATTTCACTTCCGGCCGCTCCTTCATAATCGCGATGTGCAGTTTGATCTCGCTGGTCGCCTTCCGATGACCGCTGATCTGCTTGCCCGACATATCGACGATGCACAAATCGTCGGGCTTCATATAGCCCTTCGAGATTTGCGTCGGCGTGCAGACGACCTGATTTTCGCTGACGCGATAGCTGATATTGCCGTCATTGGCCGCGGCGAAACCTTTTTTATAAAGGCGATCGCCGATATCGCAAATTTCCTGTTTGACCTTCTGAATGTTGACCATGAATGTTCCTCACATTGCGTAGGGTGCGTGCAACGCACCAATGTCTATTCCGGTGCGATATTCGCACCCTACTTTCAATAGCTATTCAATTTCCGACGGATCGAATTTCAAGGTATCGAGAATTGCCGCGTTATAGGCGTCAACGGGCTTCACAGCAGGATGAAAAGGCATCGCGGCCTCGCGGCCCTCGCTCAAAGCGATGCGGCACCCGATGTCCGCGCCCAATTCATCGTACACAACGACTTCTTCCAACGGCGTCGGCTGCCGGCCGGCCAAGTCATCCCAGCTCAATGGCACCGCCAGCTTAAACCGCGCGCCGGCCATGCTCGGATGAACGCTGTTCAGCGTGACCGTCCCGATAACATCGGCGATTCGCATGATAAACGCTCCCCTTACGCAAGCCGGGCTTGAAAAACTTCAGGGCAAGGGCGAACGCCGCCCCGGCCGAATTCCGACACCATTTGTTTCAATTGGAAAAACGTGCCCGCCGACGGATTGGCCACTAGAACATTCGCCCCCACGGCCGACGCGGCCGAAGCCACCGCCGGGGCATCCGCGCCCGTCACGGCCCGAACGCCTTGCAGCCGATTCGCCAAGCAAAGCCCCGCCGCCGTGTGCCGCGTAAGCAAAACGCCCAACGTGTCGGGCTTCGACATTTCGCCGGCCAACTCGTTCGTCGCGGCAATCAGGCAATTCAATGCCGCATGCTCCACTTGCAGTCCTTCGCGAACCAAGCCGGCCGCCAGGGATGTCGGATCGAAATCGGTTCCCACGACGCGCATCACCAATCGCACCGGCGATGACGCCTCGCTCTTCGGCGATTCGCCAACCGCCAACTCGATCCGGCGGCGCATCAATTCGTCGCGCACTGCCGGTGTGACCAAGGCTTCGCGCGAAACCACGACTCGCTTCACGCTCCCCAATCGCCCGGCGATTTCGGCCATCGTTACGATGCGCGAGCCAATCGCCAAATCTCCATCACGCGCTCCCGCAACCGCCGTTGCGGGCTTTGTATCGCTTTTCGTTTCGGCAGTCGCCGGAACGTTTTTGGTTTCGACCGCCAAACTTGCAACGCGCGGATTTTCAGCGGATTTCGTGGATGGCGCGGCGTCGCCGACGCCAAGTTCCACGAGAACCTCGCGCACAACACGTTCGATGTCGGAGATGGAAAAATTCATGGATCGCAAATACCCAAAACGCTCCAGCGGACAGGCGAGTTCGCAGCGCCCAAGATCTCTCGGGTGCCGATGCCGTCGCTGGTGATCATTACCTTTTCGCCTTTGCCGGCCCCCAGCGAATCAATCACCAGGATCGGATCGCCTTCAACCGTGCGGCCGTCGGCTTGCAATGCCATTACCAACAGAAGCTTCCAGCCTTCCATCGACGGATGCTTGACCGTGGAAGTGGCAGTGCCCATGACGCGGCCGATGTACATAAATACCCCTTAAACACGGATAATCTTCGTGTTATTTCCCCAAAATCCGAAGATCATCAACCATCGTGCAGCGACGCTCGCGGGTGAACGTCAGCGGCGTGGTGATGCCTTCGCCCGTCGGACCGGCGATCGAATACGAACCGTAGCCTTCGCCGCCGTTGCCCAAGCCGGCCACGCAGGCGCCGTTCTTCACGAAAATCGTCGTATCCAGGGCCTTGCCCATCTTCGTCATGTTGTGGACGTTGGTCGAGTGAATGATGGCCGTATGGCGGAAACCATGTTCGCTGATCCGGGCCTTCTCGATGGCCTCGTCAACGTTGCGGCAACGCACGAACGGCACGAACGGCATCATCTGTTCGACCGGCACGAACGGGTTCGACTCATCGGTCTCACCAAAAATCATTTCCGTTTCGGGAGCAATGTTCTTGCCGGCGGCCCGAGCCAATACGGCGGCGTCTTTCCCGATGAAATCCTTATGGGCCACATCGTGTTTCTTATCGCCCTCGCCGACGGTCGAAATCGCGGCTTTCGTCAACGCCTGGATCTCGCTCGCATTGAGCCGCACCGCGCCGGCGCGCTCCATGGCGGCCATGAGCTTGTCGAAAATCGAATCGACGGCGAATACTTGTTTTTCAGCGATACACAACAAGTTGTTGTCGTAAGCGCCGCCAAGGATGATCGAGCGTGCGGCGCGATCGAGATCGGCCGTTTCGTCAACCACGACCGGCGGATTGCCGGGACCGGCCACAATCGCCCGTTTCGGCTGCTGCATCGCTGCCCGGGCCACCGCTGCGCCGCCCGTAACGCAAATCAAGTTGATATCGCGGTGCTTGAACAAAATGTCGGCCGATTCCAGCGTCGGCTCGGTGATGACGCAAAGCAAATTGTCGATTCCGAGATCGCCGTAAATCGCTTCGTTGAAGCGTCGCACGCCTTCGGCGGCAATCCGGCGTCCGCTCGGATGGGGATTGAAAACAATCGTGTTGCCCGACGAAATCATGTTAATCGCGTTGCAGGTGATCGTGGGCAGCGAATGCGTTACGGGCGTAATGGCACAAATCACGCCGAACGGTGCGCGTTCGATCACCGACAGGCCGTGATCGCCGCTGAAAACCTCGCTACGCATAAATTCGACGCCCGGCACCGAAGCCGCGCCGATCAGCTTGTCGATCTTGTGCGGCAAGCGGCCGATTTTCGTCTCTTCCATCTCCATCGTGCCAAGTTCGACGCGCTGATCCGTCGCGATACGGCGGATGTGATCGACGATGCGTTTGCGGTCGGCCAACGTGCAACGCGAGAGCCGTTCGAAGGCTTCCCTCGCGGCCGCTGCTGCTTGATTTGCATCGGTAAACAGGCCGAGCCGGCCTTGGTATCCGCCGCCCACGGGAGCGACGTCGCCGCCGGTTCCCAACCGGGTTAAAACCTGTTCCACCACGTTTCGGATCAGTTTTTCGTCTATTTGCATAATAGTAATGAGTTATCAGTTGTCTGTTGTCAGTTATCCGTGGGCAGGGATCCGCGCGAAGCTGCAAGCGGATTTTTGGAAATCCATTTCCTAATCTTTTGTGCCCTCTTTATCGTACACGCTGGTGTGATCCACATGTACGGTGTCGATGATCCCGATGATGACCGTATCCACGGGCAGTGTTTTGGTCTCGGGAGTAAGCCGTGCGCTCGATCCCTGCGTAAGCAAGACCAGCTCGCCAAGCCCCGCTCCCAATGTGTCCACCGCGACCATCGAGCGGCCGGTGGTCACCAAGCTGCCGCGCGTTTTTGGTTCGAGTCGATACGGCTCGACCAGCAAAAGCTTGTGGCCAACCATCGACCCGACCTTTTCCGTGGATACCAGCGATCCGGTAACCTTGGCGATTAACATGTTGCTAGCCCTCCGACAAAAGTTGTGCGGCCAGCCGCGCAACGACAATTTCCTCGTTGGTCGGAATCACCCAAATCTGCGTGCGGCTTTGCGGCGAGCTGATTTTCGCCTCGCCCTTGGCCGACTTATTGGCCTCGGGATCGATAACGATGCCCAACTCTTCGAGATTCCGGCAAACCGCATCGCGGAAACTCGGCTGATTTTCGCCGATGCCGCCGGTGAACACGATGAAATCGGCGCCACCCAACTCAACTAAATAAGAGCCAAGATAGCGCCGCACTTCGGCCGTGAACACTTCGAGAGCAAGCTTGGCCTTCTCGCTGCCGGCGGCGGCCGCTTCTTCGATATCCCGCATGTCGCCGCTGGTGCCGCTAAGTCCCGCCAAGCCGCTCTTGTTGGCCAAAATCGCAAGCACTTCTTCGATCGACTTGCCGGTGTACTTCATCAGCACCGGCAGGGCGAAAACGTCCAAGTCGCCGACGCGGTTGCTTTGCGACAAACCGCTTTGCGCCGAAAATCCCATGCTGGCCGCCATGCTCTTCCCGTCGCGGATCGCGCAGAGCGAGCTTGAGCCGCCCAAGTGGCAAGAGATGACTCGCTTGCCGGGGCCGAACAGTTCGGTGGTTCGCATGGCGATGTAGCGGTGGCTGGCCCCGTGGAAGCCGTAGCGTCGCACGAGGGCCTTTTCCGCCCACTCGCTCGGAATGCCATAATAGCGATTCCTCGCGGGGATCGTTTGGTGGAAATCGGTCTCGAAGGCCGCCACCAGCGGAATCTCCGGCAGCTTTTCGGCCAGCAAACGCATGGCGTTGATGTACGGCGGATTGTGGGCGGGCGCCACGTCGTTCATCTCCGTCATGTCGGCCAGCAACTGCGGCGTGACAAGTTGCACGCCGGTCGTGCGTCCGCCGTGAACCGCCTTGAACGCGACTGCCGCAACCTCGGACGCCTCTTTGAGGCAACCGGATTGCGGATCGGTCAATTGCGCCAAACACTGGCGAACACCTTCGGCATGATCAGGCACGCGCTGGGTCTTTTCCTGGCGCTGGCCGCCGATTTCCACGAAACATCGACTCTCGGGCGAACCGATCCGCTCGATCCCGCCGCGCGCAAGCTGTTTGCCCGCGGCCATGTCGAACAGCCGGTATTTGAAACTCGTCGAACCGAGATTGGCAACAAGGATTTTCATCGTAGTGATTAGTAGTTAGTGGCTAGTGGTTAGTGATTCATGGTAAAGCCGCAAGCGGCTTTCTTCTAATCCCTAATCCCTAATTCCTAATCCCTAGCTCAGATAGGCCGCGATCACGCCCTCGGCAGGCCGGGGGATGATGTGGCTGGCCACCAATTCGCCGACTTGCGAGGCGGCATTCGCGCCCGACTCAACGGCCGCACGCACGCTGCCGACGTCGCCGCGGACGATCGTGGTCACCAATCCGCCGCCGATCTGAACGCGCTTGACAATCTGAACATTCGCAGCCTTGGCCATTGCATCGGTCGCTTCGACCAGAGCCACAAGACCTTTCGTTTCAATCATTCCAATGGCGTCTTGCATTGCTTGAGTATCCCTTATTCTAACAGTTGTGGATTTATTTGTTTTTGAGGTTTTCATGGAAGCAGCACGGCCTATTTCTGGCCGACTCCATCCGAAAAATTCAACGGCCCAATGCGGCCTGGTTAATCGCGGGTCCTAGTCGGCGGCCGACTTCTTGCCCGACGGCAACACAATGTCCAGGTCTTCGTGCGGACGCGGAATCACTTGCACGCTGACGATCTCGCCGATGCGTCCGCCCGCGGCGGCGCCGACATCGGTGGCGGCCTTGACCGCGGCCACGTCGCCGGTGACAAACGCGGTGACAAGTCCGCTGCCGACCTTGTCCCAACCAAGGAACTGCACATTCGCCGCCTTCAACATCGCGTCGGTCGCCTCGACCAGGACGATAAAGCCCTTGGCCTCAATCATGCCCAACGCTTCCATCGCTTTTGCCATGGTACTACTTCTCCAGTAATGAGAAACTCCGGGGGTTAAACTACACCTTTATCAATTCCACGCTTGATGCGTGATCGATGTCGCAAGCATTGCCCTCGTCCGTATCCAAGTGGACTTCGAGCTTGATATTTTTTCCTACGCGAACCAAAAGCTGGTTGAAAACCACGCCGCATCCCGAGGCGACGCGGAGATTCATCCGGTCTTTGTCTTTGACGCCGTAAAATGCCGCATCCGAAGGGCCCATGTGAACGTGCCGCTCGGCGCGAATTGCGCCTTTCTTCAATTCCACCACGCCTTTCGGTCCGACCAACACGCAGCCGGGCGTGCCGTCGATGACGCCGCTGGCCCGAACCGGCAAGTCGATTCCGAGCGAAATACCGTCGGTAAAGGCCAATTCCACTTGGCTCTCGGGGCGCGTCGGTCCCAAAATGCGCACCGCCGGCAACATCCGCCGACGGGGACCAACGACCATCACCGTCTCTTCGGCCGCAAAAAAGCCGTCCTGGTAAAGATCCTTGGCTACGGTCAGCTTGTGGCCGGGGCCAAACAACGTTTCGACGTCTTGGTCGGTCAGGTGAACGTGCCGTGCTGAAACGCTGACGACCAGATTCGGCTTGCCCGGCGGGCCGCCGACCTGCGCCAAGATGATCTCGCGAACAATCTGTTCGATCAGCTTCCGTTCCACGGGTGGTGCAATAGTCATGTTATTTGCTTACCTAGGCAACCGTTTTTTGTGCTTCCTGGACTCCGGCCACGATTAGATCGACGCCTGCCGCCCGAACTTTCATCCGCCACTGTTCCGTCACGCCGTCGTCCACCACCAAATGATTCACTGCATTCAAAGAACAAAGATGCGTAAGGCTCTGTTGGCCGAACTTCGTGCTGTCGGCCACGACGATCACCTCGTTGGCAGCCCGCATCATTGCCCGTTCCGTTTCCACCAACAACAAATCGTTGTTGAAAAATCCCTCGTCGTGAATTCCCGCGACGCTAAAAATTGTTTTGCGCACCCGAACCATCGAAAGCATGCGATCGGCATAAGGTCCCCGGGCAACGCCCGACCGCGGACATATATTGCCGCCGATCAGCACCAAATCGCTGTTTCCGTCTGAAGCGAACAGATTCGCCACCGGAAGCGACGTGGTCACTACATGCAAGGGCCGGCCGACCAGCAACCGCGCCATTTCGTAGGTTGTGCTTCCTCCGTCCAATAAAATCGTATCGCCGTCTTCAATCAAACCCACCGCCGCGGCCGCGATCGCTTTCTTCTTTTCCCACTCGGCCGGTTGCTGCACTTCAAAATGCGGCAACTTCGGCGAGCTGCCCGTATACAAAACTCCGCCGTGAATCCGACGGGCCGCTCCTTGTTCCTCAAGCTGTTCCAAATCCCGGCGAACCGTCGATTCCGATACCGCGAGTTGTTCGGCAAGATCCGGCAGCGATGCAAATCGCCGGGTCCGAACTAATTCCAGCAGGCGGTCGCGACGTTGTTCAGCCAGCATGGGATCGGCTCTCAGTATCCAACACGAACGATTCCTCTATTGCGAGTATCTCACAGTAGCTGAAAGAAATCAAGCAAAATCTTTCATGGATCTGCAAGAATTTGGAATAATTCGTTTCTGTTAGGACAAAACTATCCAACCAAAGCAAGAAAACACACTGTTCTTGATCGACTGTTTGCGCTGTCTTGTTGCTAAAACGTCAAAAATTAACCCCATTGGGGTGTTCTCAAGAACCAAACGTGTTGTTTTTGCGATATTTCCAAGACGAAAGGTTTTCCCAACCAGAAAAACTTGCAACAAAAATGCCAAGATGCTGCTCCAACACCCAGGGCCAATCAATTGTTGTAGTTGGGAAAAGCGCAGGGCGGGGCGAGCGAAGCGATGGCCCGCTATTTTGTGAAGAATTCAAGGCGGGCCTTCACTTCGCTCGACCCGCCCTACTGAAAACTGATCGGCCCTGCTCCAACACCAATGTGTTTTTCGTGCCCTTATCCGAAGTGCGCATAAAAAAGGCCCTGCTCCCACGAAGGAGAGCAGGGCCTGATGGTTCAATTTATCACGTCCCTACCATGCCACTGATTCCAAGAATCGCAGGCTTTGGGGAATTTGATCCGTGACCGTGGGCGATTCGTCTTCGATGAAGTAATACTTCACCCCGACTTTTTGGGCTGTGTTCAGCAGGTCCGGCCACTTCACTTGGCCCGTGCCTAGTGCCACGTCGTCGGTCAAAGCAATCTTGGACGGCGGGTTTCCCAAGGGAACGCCCTTTTTCAGATCCTTCAAGTGCAACAACAACCAACGATCCGGATACTTTTCCAATAATTTAACCGGATCTTGCCCCGGCAACACGGTCCAGAGCACGTCCATCTGGAAAAAGACCGTTTTCGGATCGGTTTCGGCCACTAGCAAATCAAAGATCGTGCCTTGTCCATACGGTTGGAATTCATAGCCGTGATTGTGGAAATAGAACTTGATGCCGTGCTTGGCCAATGCAGCGCCGGCCTTGTTGAAAACAGCGGCGACAGCGCGGCACTGTTTTTCGTCGAAGGGATCCGAGTGGTCGGCCCAGGCGCAACCGACGTATTGAAGCCCCAGCGCCTTGGCATCGCGAATAACGCCGTCGATATCGTCGCGCAATTGGCCATAGGGAAAATGGCGTCCGATCGGAATCAGTCCGCGCTCGTCAAGTTGCTTTTTGAATTCGGCCGGTGTCAAACCGCCCAAGTCGGCCACTTCGACGTATTTGATGCCGAGCGATTTCACATAATCGAGCGTGGCTTTCACGCCTTTGGCCTGCTGCATATCGCGCAGACTATAGAGCTGCAAGCCGGTCGGCCCCTTGTAGCATTTGCTGACGCCCACCTCGCCCGCGATCGCCAAGCTGCCCACGAGAAGCAACGATGCCGCAATGGCATGGATTCGGAAAATGTACGACATGCGCATAGCCTCCAGAAATAATTAGGGCGGGTCGAACGCAGCGGTGGCCCGCGAAAAACAACAACCAGCGGGCTATCACTGCGTTCGCCCCGCCTTCAAATTTGTTTACTTTCACAGCTTCGCTTCGAGGATGCGAAACTTCACGCCTTTAATCGGAGCCCCACCGTTGTGGAAGGAAAGGCCGCGATAATAATAATTCGAAAGTCTGTTATGGGTATGCCCGAAATAAACGTCGCGAACCCCGTTGCCGGGGCCCTCGCCGATACTCTCAAGATACTTGAAAATCCGCCGCACGACAACCCTTTTGCGAAAGAACAGATGCGGCACCGGCTTGTGGATGCGCGTCAACACGACCATATCATACAGCATATTGGCAAACCGCCCGTGGCGCTCCATATCGAGCCATTTTTCGCGATAGGCCGTCAACATCCGGGCGTCCATTTCCTCCTCGTTCGCGGCGTCGCCGTGCAGAAAAACGCTGCTGCCCATCCGCAGATAAAACCGATGCCACGAAAGATTCGGTATCGCACCGTCCAACTCGATCAGGCGGTCAATAAATTCCTGATGGTAATCGTGATTGCCCAAAACAACGTGCAAATGGCAGTTGGGGCAGGCCGAAGTCAACTCGCGGAGCCAGTCGGCCGCGCGATCGGCCGCCTTGTGGATGGGAATGTGCGACCACCGAAAATCAAAGGTATCGCCGCCCAATACGAACGC
>CAZNMP010000074.1:0-4496 GCA_964573875.1 uncultured Planctomycetaceae bacterium
GGTATTAGGCTCGTGCTTCAGCACGGGTTAAGGATTACGGCAAACACATTTTTTCTCCCGGCGATTGCCAGGCTCGTTTACAAGCCTCCTGTTTCCTTGCGTCAACAAGAGGATGCACGTAAACGTGCATGACAGTATTTTTCCGCCATAAATTGAACCATTCCGCATTTCAAAACCCGTGCCGAAGCACAGGCCTAATACCGCCCTGCGACGGACAAGGGGCATGAATGCCCCTATCGACATATAGAAATCCGTTGCAGCAGCGTAAAGAACGCCTCTCGGATTGTCGGAAAAGTATCAGAAGTGGTCGGGAAACGTGTTGCGGCCGGATGCCGCTTCGTGTCCAATAACACTTGTCCCACCTGTGATTTTCCTGCCTTACGGAAAGGTTCCTAGATGATGAAAAACCCCTTAACGCGTAGAAACTTTATTATTGGAACGGGAAGTCTTTGCGGAAGTGTCGCGATTGCCTCGCGGTTCGGCCAATTCGCATTTGCCGAAGATAAACCGCTGGAGATGCCGGCCTGGTGCGTGGATGGAATCCTTCGCAGTCTCGGCCAGAAAGATACATGGTCGGCCTTGCAGGCCGTGGGCGCCGAAGGAGTTCAAATCGATGTGGCAGGCGATCTCGCGCTGCCGAGCCTGTTTCATCCCACAACCAAATACACCTTGGCCACTTCGGCAGGTATCGAGCAACTTGCAGCCGACGCTAAAACGGCCGGCAAACGCATTACGGCCTTTTGTATGCACAACCGGTTCGAAGAGCAGCCAGACGTGGAAATCAAGTGGTGCACGGCCTTGGCCAACGCCGCAAAAACGCTCTCCGTCCCGGTCATTCGCATCGACGTCGTGCCTGCCAAGATGGCGCGGCCCGAGTTCCTGAAGCTCGCGGTTCAAACACTCGGCAAAATCATCGAAGCCACGGAATCGACCGGCGTGAAATTTGCCGTCGAGAATCACGGCAACACCACGAACGACCCAGTGTTCCTCAAGGGGCTTTTCGACGGCGTCGGCTCGACGCGGCTTGGATTAACCTTGGATACCGGCAACTTCTACTGGTACGGTCATCCACTGTCTAAGATTTACGACATCGTCGAGATGTTCGCCCCTCGCGTTTATCATACGCATTGCAAAAACATCCGCTATCCGGCCGACCAACGCGAAAAACAGCGGCCGATGGGCTTTGAGTACGAAAAATACGGTTGCCCGATCGACCAGGGCGACGTGGATTACACTCGCGTCGTTGCCATTTTACATAAGGCAGGCTATCGGCACGACATGTGCGTGGAAAACGAATTTCTCGGCAGGCTCTCGCCCGCCAAGGCCACCGAAACGCTGGCCAAGGAAATTCAATTGCTCAAGCATGCGCGTGACGCCGTTTCCGGTAAGTAGAACACGAACATTCTCAAGAGGAGTTCACGATGAAGATCTCTTTTCATTTTACAATGGGTATTGTTCTTATGGCTGCTATTCTAGGAAGTTGCTTAGCATCGTCCTGCGCCGATCTCAACGCAGGTGAAATTCGTTTGGGAGCCGCAGTCGTGAAAATCACGCCGCCCACCGGCACTCCGATGGCCGGCTACTACGGTGAGCGACTGAGCCAAGGCGTTCTCGACGATATCTGCGCCAGGGCCACGGTGCTTGACGACGGCAAGACCAAGGCAGCAATGGTCACGTGCGATTTGATCGGCCTGCCTCGCACAACGGTTGTCGAAGCCCGGCGAATCATCGCCGAAAAAACCGGCATTCCAGCCGCCAATGTGATGATCTCGGCCACCCATACGCACACCGGTCCCGTCGTGGTCGGCGACACTGCAATGGATGATATGGTCACCACCGGCGGCAGCAAGCTTAGCAAGGATTACGCTGCACAACTGCCCAAGTGGATCGCCCAAGCCGTTGAAGAAGCGTATAAAGCGCGCGTGCCTGCCCGCGTCTTCTTCAGTTCCGAGCAGGAAAAACAACTATCGTACATCCGCCGCTTCTGGATGAAAGACGGAACGGTCGGTTGGAATCCGGGCATTAAAAATCCCAACACCATTCGGCCCATTGGCGACATCGACCCGCAAGTCAATGTGGTTTACGCCGAAACAGCCGGTCAGCAAGCAAGTGGACCTGTCGAGAAGCTCGAAGCCGACGGCAGCCGCAAACCGGTTAAAAGCGACAAGTCGCCCCTTCTGACGTATGTCAACTTCGCCTTGCATCTGGATACGACCACTGGAGCCATGATCTCGGCCGATTACCCCGCCACACTCTACCGACTGTTGGCCGATTACAAAGGCCCTGATATGGTCACCATGTTCGCCAATGGTACTTGCGGGAATATCAATCATATCAACGTGAACTGGGCCGCGCCGCAAAGCAGTCCCGCAGCAGCCAAGCGCCTGGGCACTATCCTTGCCGCCGACGTGCTGAAAGCCTATGTCGAGTTGAAACCTGTCGAGGATGCCACGCTAGGCGTGCGCAACGAAGTGATTCAATTGCCGTTGGCCAAGCATACCGACGAGGAATTGCAAAAGGCCCGCGAAATCGTCGCCAAAAAAGGAGCGAATGCGCCGTTCTACGACCAGGTCAAAGCCTATCGGATTGTGGACGTTGCTTCACGCGAAGGCAAACCGTTCGACGTCGATGTTCAAGTGTTTTCGCTAGGCAAGGACGTCGCCTGGGTTGCATTGCCGGGCGAGGCTTTCGTCGAATTGGGGCTCAGCATCAAGGCGGCGTCGCCCTTCCGTCAGACCAACGTCATCGAACTGGCGAACGGCCGATCGCAATACATTCCCCACCATTCGGCTTTTTCCGAAGGAGCCTATGAAGTCATTAGCTCCCGATATGCCGAAGGATCGGGCGAAACGCTGGTCGGCACCGCAATCAAGCTCCTAAACGAGCTGCACCAAAACGTGAAGTAAAAAGGACAGTTCATAGAGTAGGGTGGGTCGAGCGCTAGCGAGCCCCACCATGAATGGCGATGTTTCTGGTTGGTGGGGCTCACTAGCGCTCGACCCACCCTACAACTACACGCAATCGTTCGACTCCGTACAACTATACCAACACTATCGACCTTTTTGGCACACCTCCCAACCATCCATCCAGGATCACACCATGAACCCCGCCTCTCGATTTCTACTATCGGTTTCCGTGATAATTACATTACTTTCCTCGATAGCATCGGCCGATGCCCAAGATGTGCGGCGGCCTAAGAAACTCATTGAAGTGGGTTGGGATATGCCAACCAGCGTTCAACTGCCCGGCATTCTCGAACAAGCCGAAAAGCAGCCATTCAACGGTATTGTCGTCCAGGCTGTCGGTCGCAAGGACGATGGAAAAGATATCTCTCTAGGTTGGGCTTTCCTCAACGAAAAATGGAAACGCGAGTGGTTCCAGCCAAGCATCGACCAACTGAAAAGCTGTAAATTCAAGCGACTAACCGACAATTTCTTGATTTTCAACGCCAACCCGGGCAATGTCGATTGGTTCGACGACGCCGGTTGGAAAAATATCGTCGAGCATTGGCGCATCGCCGCCTGGGTTGCCAAGCAATCGGGGTTCAAGGGCATCTGCTTCGATCCCGAGCCCTACTCGCAACCAAGCTCGCAGTTCCTCTACTCCGCCCAACCGGAGCACGATAAGCACACATTCGCCGAGTATTGCGTAAAAGCTCGGCAACGCGGCCGCGAAGTGATGCAGGCAGTTGCCGAAGAGTATCCCACGATCACGATCCTCTCGTTCTTCCTGAATAGCGCTCACTTCCAGGCAGCCGGTCAGGCTGATCCGCAACTTGCACTCACTCCGTCCGGTTATGGGCTGTTACCCTCACTGTTAGATGGTTGGCTCGACGTGGCCCCGCCTACGGTCACCGTGGTCGATGGACACGAGTCTTCCTATACCTACAACAGCCGGGCCGCTTTTCTCGAAGCAGGCAACATGATTCGCAACGCCTGTCAAAATCTCGTGTCACCGGAGAACCGCGCCAAGTATCGCGCACAGATTCAAACCGGTTTCGGCATCTATCTCGACGCCTACTGCAATCCCAAGGAATCGTTTTGGTACATCGACGGCCAAGGTGGTCCGCGCGTCGATCGGCTTCGCGTGAACGTGAGCGATGCACTGAGCGTGGCCGACGAATACGTTTGGATCTACGGCGAGAAATTCCGCTGGTGGCCCACGACCACCGGAGGCGTCAAGCCGGAATCTTGGCCCGAGGCGTTGCCCGGTTCCAACTATGCTCTCGGCATCGCTCGCGATCCGATTGATTTCGCACGAACCGAAATTGCCAGGCAACGGGCGTCCGGCAAGGCAATCAACTTGACCCGCAATGGAAACTTCAATGCCGAAAAGGCTGCGTCGTTCGAAGGCGCCGAAGTCGCGTATCGCGAAGGAGGCAATCCCGCCGGTTGGGACAGTTGGCAAGATGTAAAATCGAAGGGCGTCTTCGCCTGGGACCGCCAATCGAGCGCGCCCGGCAATCCGGCGGGCGCGGCACGCATATCGGGCATGGC
>CAZNMP010000074.1:4596-9704 GCA_964573875.1 uncultured Planctomycetaceae bacterium
GTCGGCCGCCTGGTGGTTTTGCTCGGCGCGGCCGAACAACCGGCGGCGTCCGATGTGATTTGGTACGACAACGTTGAGGTTTTCAAGTTACCGTAAGAAAAAAACACGTTCCCCTCGCCCGCAATCGGGAGAGGGGCAAGGCGTGAGGGCGGTCGAGTTATTTTTGAGTTTACGAAATACCCTTTACATACTTTTTCTTATCGCATGGAGATGATTTTATGTCGGCATGTGCAACAGAGTTGAAATTGGCAATCGACGGCGGACCCAAGGCAGTCACCAACAAACTGGTCGGCTGGCCGAAGTTCGACGAAAACGCCATCAGCGCCGTCGAGGCGGTGCTGCGATCAGGCAAAGTGAACTACTGGACCGGTCCGAAGGGGATGGAGTTCGAGAAGAAGTTTGCCGAATGGCAAGACAGCAAGTATGCTATCAGCGTGGCTACCGGAACGGCCGCCTTGCATGTGTGCCTCGCCGCACTCGGCATCGGCCCGGGCGATGAGGTGATCGTGCCCAGCTACACATTCATCGCCACCAGTTTTTCCGTGGTTCAGGCCGGCGCGATTCCAAAATTCGCCGACGTCAATCTCGACGACCATTGCATCAGCATCGAGTCGGCGGAAAAGCTGGTCACGCATCGCACCAAAGCCATCATCCCCGTGCATCTCTACGGCAACGTTTGCGACATGGACAAGCTCAACGCTTTTGCGAAGAAGCACAACCTGTTCGTGATCGAGGACAACGCCGAGGCATTCGGCGGTTCCTATAAAGGCCGCAAGACAGGCACGCTGGGCCACATGGCGGCATGCAGCTTCTGCCAGAACAAAACCTTCACGACCGGCGGCGAAGGCGGCATGGTCACGACCGACGATGAAAATTTGGCCTGGGAGGCCCGCAGCTTCCGCGATCACGGCTACGACGTGAAAGAGCGAATGAACCTCCTGGCTCTCGAACAAAAGCTGCCGTACATCCACAACCGCGTCGGCTGGAACTACCGCATGACCGAAATGCAGTCGGCCATCGGACTGGCGGAACTCGAACGGATGGAATCGTGGAACATGCCGGCGCGGCGACGCAACGCCCATATTCTGATGGACGCGTTGGCCGGCTTGCCGCAGGTAAAATACATGCCCATCGACACGCCCGAGCGGCAGAACGGCTGGTTCGTCTGCGCGTTCTCGCTCGACATCGAGAACATGAAATGCGATATCCAGAAGTTCGTCAAGGCGGCCGCCGCCGAGGGCTGCCCCTGCTGGAAGGTCTTCTGGCCGCAGTGCCACACCGAAGGTGCCTTCACCGGCCATCGCGGCTTCGGCGACTCGAAATTCCCCTTCGAGTCGAAAGAATATACCGACACCGGCCGCATCGATTATAACAACGTCGAAGTACCCAACGCCCGGTGGCACGAATCGCACACGTTCACCTGCTTCGCCTTTCCGACCTACAGCGAGGAAGACATGCGGCAAATCGCCGCCGGACTGGTGAAGGTCATTAAAGCGTATTCATAAGTGTGGAGTGATACGGGACAAGAGACGCCACGTCCACGGTAAAAGTGGACGTGGCGCACTCTTGAAAACCATCGCAAGTCCTATGAAATTCTATGCAGTAATAATTGCAGTGAGCTGCATTTTCGCGGTAGAACAATTCTGCCCTCAGCTTGTTGCTGCGCCTTGCAATAATATTACTGCAACTGTCCAGTGCGATGGCGTCTATGACGGCCATCTCCAAGGCATCTGTCTTGACGGCCAGAACTCCATCTTTTGGTGCTTTACCACGACGTTGGTCAAAACTGATCAAGCGGGAAGACTACTGAAGAAAATTCCCGTAGCCAGTCACCACGGCGATTTGTGTTACAACGACAACAAGATTTACGTGGCAGTCAATCTCGGCAAGTTCAACACTCACGACAAGGCCGATTCCTGGATCTACATTTACAGCGCTCTGGACCTAACCGAGTTGGCTCGCCATAAGGTGTCCGAAGTCGTCCACGGCGCAGGTGGAATTGCCTATCACGATGGCCGTTTTATCGTTGTCGGCGGCCTACCATCGGGTATCCAAGAGAACTACGCCTATGAATATGACAGTAACTTCAAGTTCGTAAAGCGACACGTCATTTCCAGCGGCTATACCCTGATGGGCATCCAAACAGCAACCTATTCCCAAGGACACTGGTGGTTCGGATGCTATGGTGCACCGCCTACCATGCTTAAAGTGGATGAATCGTTTAAGGTAGTAAAAAAATATCCAATCGATTGCGCACTGGGGATCGTTGGACAATCCGACAATAGCTTCCTAGTGGCCCGTGGATCTGTCTCGATCAAAAAACACGGCGGCAGCCTTATTGTAATGGATGCCGATGCCATCAAAGGACTCATCGAGCGAAACCAAAACAAGAAACAATAACATAGCGACCCGTGGAGGTTTTTTATGAAGGATCGTAAGGTCAATTTCGGCGTAATCGGAGCGGGCGGCATCGCGCGGCGGCGCACAATTCCAGGTTTGCTGAAGGCCAAGAACTGCCGGCTCGCCGCGGTGATGGACACCGTCGATCCTGAAAATATCGCGGCCGAATTCAAAGTTCCCAAGGCGTATCGGTCCGAAGCCGATCTGTTGGCTGATCCCGATATCGATGCGGTTTACATCGCCTCGCCTGCCTTCTGCCATGCCAAGCAAATCGAGCAAGCAGCGGCTGCCGGCAAGCATATCCTTTGCGAAAAGCCGCTGACGCTCACCATCAAGGAAGCCCGGCAGGCCGTGGCAGCCTGCCGCAAGCATCATGTGTTCCTGCAAGAGGGCTACATGATGAAATTCCACGGGGCCCACGTCAAAATCAAACAACTGATCGACGAAGGTCACCTCGGCAAGATCGTCTACATGCGGGCACAGTTGTCCTGTTGGTATCCCAAAATCGCCGGCGCCTGGCGGCAAGATCCCAAAAAAGGCGGCGGCGGCTCGCTGATCGACATGGCCACGCATCTTTACGATTTGCTTGAGTTCTTTGCCGGCCCGATTCGCCGAATCACCGCCCTGACGGGCAATCTGGTTCAAGACTATCGCTCCGAGGACTCCTCGACGACGCTGCTGGAACTTTCCTCGGGCGCACAGGCCACGGTGGATTGCTTTTTCTGCATCCCCGATGAAGCAAGCCGCACGCGGCTCGAAATCTACGGCTCTCGCGGCGCGATCCTCACCGAAGGCACCATCGGCCAAAGTCAGGCCGGTAAGATGGAAGCCATACTCGACATCGGCGGTGCGGGCTACGATGCCGCACAGTCGAAGGATATCGCACGTAAATTCAAACGAGTCGCCTTTCCCGCGATCAATCCTTACACGGCCGAATGCAGCTACTTTGCCGATTGCATATTGCATAAACGGCGGCCCATGATCAACGACGCCAAGAGCGCCATCCGCGGCATGACGCGCGTCGAGCAAGCCTACATCGCCGCAAAAACCAGCCGGATCGTTCGCGTGTAATTTTTTTACGAAGTTTTCAATACTCCATCATTTCGAGGACACGATAATGGCGCCGAAAAGCAACACTCCGAAGAATTCCCACACGTCGCGGCGACAATTCCTTCAACGATCCGTCGCGTCGAGCGCGGCGGCTTACGGAGCAATGTCGCTGGCTCGCAACGTACACGCGGCAGGCAGCGACGTGATTAAAATTGGGCTCATCGGGTGCGGCGGACGCGGCAGCGGAGCGGCCGCCAACGCCATGAACGCCGGCAAGGACGTGCGGCTGGTCGCGATGGCCGATATCTTCGCCGATCGGCTTCAAGACAGCCGCGAACGATTGAAAAAGATGTATCCCGAGCAAGCGGTCGTGGATGATGCCCATTGCTTCGTCGGGTTCGATGCTTACGAGAAGCTGATCGCCAGCGGAGTTGATGTGGTGCTGATTGCCGCCGCTTCGCATTTTCATCCGGTGATGCTCAAGGCAGCCGTCGCCGCCGGCAAGCATGTGTTTTGCGAAAAACCACACGGTCTCGACGTGCCCGGCGTGAAGATAGCAATGGCCGCCGCGGAAGAAGCCAAAAAGAAGAATCTTTGCGTTGTCTCGGGCTTGTGTTGGCGCTACGACCTCGGCGTCCGCGAAATGATGAAGCGAGTTCAAGATGGTGCGATCGGAGAAATTATTGCTATCCAACAGAACTACCTCCGGGGCCCCTACATCCTGCGTGAGCATCAGAAAGACTGGAACGAAATGCAATATCAGTTCCAGAATTGGTATCATTTCAACTGGCTTTCGGGCGACGACACCGCGCAGTCGTTGATCCACAACATCAGCGTTACCTCTTGGGCAACGGGCGACGTTGCTCCGCTCAAGGCCTGGGGCATGGGCGGGCGTCAAGTTTGCGTCGAAGCCAAATACGGCGATGTCTTCGATCATCAAGCCATGGTCTACGAATACGCCAACGGCATCCGCGTGTTTGGCTATTGCCGAGACATTCCCGGCTGCTTCGGCGACAACAGCAATGTGTTCTTCGGCACCAAGGGCCGCGCCTTCTCGCCCGGCAATCCAAGGATCGAAGGCCAAAAGCCTTGGCGCTACGAAGGCCCCAAACCGAGCATGTATGATGTCGAACACAAAGAACTGTTCGAAGCCATTCGCACAGGCAAGACCATCAACAACGGCGACTACATGTGCATGAATACGATGATCGGAATTTTCGGGCAAACCGCTTGTTACACCGGTCAGGAAATCACTTGGGATCAACTGATGAAATCCGAGGCCAGTTTTGCCCTGCCGCGCTACGGCTGGGACGTCGAGCCACCGGTAAAACCCGGCCCCAACGGCCAATATCCCACGGCCATGCCCGGCATTACGCAATTCCGCTAGAAATGTAAACGCCCCTTACGGAGACTCGAAGCCGATCTGTTTACAGGTAGTTATCAGGTAGGGCGGGTCGAGCGAAGCGATGGCCCGCCATCGTGCAAGTACAAGGAATACAAGGCGGGGCATCCATTCGCTCGACCCGCTTTTTTCCACAATTCAACAATAGATTGGCCCATCGCCAAAAATCGCCATACTCGCTCCAACCTGGTTTTCGTGTTATAACTGGACTTTTGCAAATTAGGCCAAGCGTAGCTTGGCGAATACATGGTTAGCG
>CAZNMP010000075.1:0-9694 GCA_964573875.1 uncultured Planctomycetaceae bacterium
CGGCGCGTTCAACGCGGACGCGATCGCCCGGCTGCAAACGGCACAGTTCTCTCCCATCCACGACGACCGAGGTTCCCGGGTTCGGCCGTTCGACGACCATTTCATACACGCAGTCGGCCGAATCAACGACCGGCCGCATCGTGAGCGTATGCGGATTGAGCGGCAAGATGACGAACGCTTGCAGGTTTTTCCGCAAAATCGGACCACCTGCCGAAAGGCAATGGGCGGTCGATCCCACCGGCGTGCTCACGATCAAACCATCGCAACTATACGTGGTCACTAAATCCGAGTCAACGTAAAGATCCACGTTGATCAACGTGAAGGGGGTGCCGGCATGGATCACGGCTTCGTTCAAACCGAGTTGACGGCCGCAGACTTCATCGTTTCGCAGCACCGAGCATTCGAACATCAGGTGTTCGAGCACCGGGAGCTTGCCGGCGGCGAAATTTTGGAGGACGTGGGGCAAATCGGCGGGCGTCATGTTGGCCAGAAAGCCCAGCTTTCCCAGATTGACAGCAACAACGGGAATCTGGCGATGGCCCATCTGTCGGGCAGCTCGCAAAATCGAGCCGTCGCCGCCTAGCACGATGGCCAGATCGGCCTCGGTGGCGGAAAGGTCTTCACTGCCGGTGAAGTCGGTGGCGACGATTTGCGCATGCTGTTCAATGATCGGTCGGAGGCGGTCGGCCTCGGCCAGCACGTCGGGTCGGCCTCCGGCACCGAGCAGGAATACGCGCAACGGCTGCATGGTTTTGCTCATTTTCCTTGTTCCCTCGTTCTCAATCTCCAGCTTGGGAATGCACGCTCCAGAAGTTCTGTAAGCCTGAATAATCCGATGATGTATCTTCTTTAGAAATACTCAAGCAGAGCTTTAAGTACCGGCGTTCCGAAGCTGGAGCTTCGGAACGAGATGAAAGTATATTTTCCCACGATCACTGATTGAAACCTTACACGGTGCGACCGATGGCCGCGTTATTACGGAACTCACTAATCCATTGGCGACACGCGCGTTCGATGCCTGGGGCGTCGAGACCGAGGTCGGCAAGGAGTTCGGCCCGGCTGGCGTGTTCGACGAACCGATCGGGGATGCCGAGCCTTCGGATGCGTCCGGCATCGAGTCCGGCGTCAGCGGCTGCTTCGAGTACGGCGCTGCCGAAGCCGCCCATCAACGCACCTTCTTCGACGGTAACGACCATCGGGCAATCGGCGACGGCCTTGAGGATGGTGGTTTGGTCGAGCGGTTTAACGAACCGGGCATTGATGATGCCGAAGTCGATTCCTTGGCGCGCCAATCGGTCGGCGGCATCGACGCAGTTTTTCAACAGGCCGCCGCAGACGACGAACATGCCGTCGTCGCCCCAGCGAAGGACTTCCGCCTGCCCAAGCTCGATGGGTGCGGCGGGGCGGTCGATGGTTTCGGCCGGCGCTTTGGGATAACGGATGGCCACGGGGCTGTCGTGTCCGAACGTCCATTCGAGCATGGAATCCACGTCCGAGGCATCTCCGGGGGCCATGATGACCAAGTTGGGCAATGGACGCAGGAAGGTCAGGTCGAACGCGCCGTGGTGCGTGGGACCGTCGGGACCGACGACGCCCGCGCGATCCATCAGCAACGTGACGGGCAGGTTTTGCAAGGCGACTTCCTGGAAGATTTGATCGTATGCCCTTTGCATGAACGTGCTGTAGATATCGACGACGGGGCGCATGCCGACCTTGGCCATGCCGGCGGCGAAAACGACCGCGTGCGATTCGCAGATGCCGACGTCGAAGAAACGATCGGGGAATTCGTCGCGAATCGGTTCGAGCATGTTGCCCTGGCACATCGCGGCGGTGATGGCGACCACTTTGGGATTGGATCGCATCTGTTGGAGCAGCGCGTCACGCACGACTTGGGTGTAAGGCGGCCGGCTCGCGGTTTTCTTGACCGGCACGACGGTGCCGTTATGTTCCTCGAACGGCGCGGGAGCGTGGAACGTGGTGGGATCTTCGACGGCCGGCGCGAAGCCGTGGCCTTTTTCGGTCACGACATGAAGTAGCACAGGCCCTTTGAATTCCCGAACCATGTTCAGGTATCGCTGCAATTGCGGGATATTGTGGCCATCGACGGGCCCGATGTAGCGGAAGCCAAGATCCTCGAAGATCATGCCGCCGAGCAGACCGGCCTTGATGGCGTCTTTCATCTGTGAAACGAAGCGCTCGACGGGATCGCCGATCAAGGGCATGCGCCCGAGGAACTTTTGAACTTCGGCTTTCAGGCCGGTGTAGAAGTTGGCCATGCGCAGGCGGTCGAGGGATTCGGCCAGGCCGCCGACGCGCGGGCAGATCGACATTTTGTTGTCGTTCAGGATGACGATCAGGTTCTTTTTGAGCCCGCCGGCGTTGTTCATGGCCTCGAAGATCGTGCCGCAGGGGAAGGCGCCGTCGCCTACGACGGCCACGACGTGGCGTTTTTCATCAGGCCTTAGCAGTTCATCGCCGCAGCGCAGTCCGAGGGCGGTGCCGACGCTGCAACCGGCATGGCCGGTCATAAAAAGGTCGTAATCGCTTTCGGCCGGATTGGGATAGCCCATCAGTCCGCCCTTGGCGCGTAGGGTATGGAATTCGTCGTAACGGCCGGTCACCATTTTGTGCGGGTAGACTTGGTGGCCGGTGTCCCAGATCAAGCGATCGCGGCTGAAGTCAAATGTGGTATGCAGGGCCAGGGTCAGTTCGACGACGCCGAGGTTCGAGGCGAAGTGGGCGGTGCGCGTGGCTGCCAGGCGGCAAAGCGCTTCACGCATTTCGGCGGCCAACTGAATTAATTCTTTAGGCGAGAATTTTTTCAGGTCGGCCGGTGAATTGATGATGGAGAGCAGTTTGTCCATTAGTGATTCCTTTCGAGGACATAACGTGCCAACGTCTGAAGTCCTTCGGCCCGCTGACCCAATAACGCTATGGCCTGGCAGGCTTCGGAGATCAGTTGTTCTGCTTGTTGGGCACTTTGTTCAATGCCGAGGAGGCCGGGAAAGGTGAGTTTCCCTCGCTGGGCGTCTTTGCCCACACGCTTGCCAGTGGCGGCCTCACTACTCTGTACGTCTAAAAGGTCGTCGGTGATCTGGAAGGCGAGGCCGAGCCGTCGGCCGTAGTCGTCCAGAGCGGTCATTTGATCGGTAGTTGCACCGGCCGTGAGCCCCCCTAAACGGAGTGAAACTTGGATCATCGCTCCGGTTTTGCGGCGGTGGATGGATTCGAGGGCAGAGAGGGGGGATTGGGGGCGGGGGGCGGGGGACGGGGGATTTGGAGATTTGGGATTTGTGCCACTAACCACTGACCACTGACCACTGGCCACTTTCTCTGATCCCTGACCCCTGACCTCTGAACCCTTTTCTGCCTCTACATCGTCTGCCTGTCCGCCGACCATGTTGCAGGGGCCGGCGGCTTGGGCCAAGGCGGCACAGCACGCGGCGGCCACGGCAGGCGGCTGGATTTCGGAAGCCAAGACCTCGAAGGCCAAGGTCAACAAGCCATCGCCGGCCAATATGGCCGTGGCTTCGTCGAACGCTTTGTGACAAGTAGGTCGACCGCGTCGCAGGTCGTCGTCATCCATGGCGGGCAGGTCGTCGTGGATGAGCGAATAGGCATGGATCATTTCGACGGCGCATGCAGCAGGCGTTGCTGCTTTTATGGATCCGCCGCACGATTCGGCAGCCATGAGAACCAGCATGGGCCGGAGTCGTTTGCCAGGGGCCAAGAGACTATAGTGCATGGCATCGCGAAGCCGGGCGGGACAGCCGTTGCCCAAAGCCATCCGCGCCGACAGGGCCGCGTCGATTTGCGGTCCCAGCGAGCGGGCGATTTCTTGGAATGTTGTTGGCGATGCTAGAGGCATTATCCTATTCAGTTTACGTCGGCCGTCATGCCTCGTCTATGCCTTCCTCCCCGAATAAAGGGTTGGCATCCCCGCTTGGCGGTGCTTTTTTCGCGGCAGTGCGACGCTGGCTGCGGCGTTTCCCGGTATCGCCGGGCTGGAAGGTGGCGGAATCGTCGAAGGGCTGGGTGATGGGATTTCCTTCGGCATCAACGCCGCTGAGGAGTTCGATGCGGCGTTCGGCCCGTTGCAGGAGGTCGTAGGATTGGCGCAGCAGTTTGACGCCTTCTTCGTATTGTTTCAACGATTCTTCCAGGCCGACTTCGCCTTCTTCGAGGCTATGGACGATCTGTTCAAGCCGTTTGAGGGCGTTTTCAAAGCTGGGTTGTGACGCCGCGTCGCCATCAGATTTTTCGGCCATGATAGAACCTCTTTTCATCTACCCATCGAACGATTTATCGCGTCCTGCGAAGCCGCAAGCGGCTGTTGTCTAGCCCCTAGCCCCTAATCTCTAGTCTCTGCTCTTTCATTCCCATTCAATCGTGGCGGGCGGTTTGCTGCTGATGTCGTAGACGACGCGGTTAACGCCTTTGACCTCGTTGATGATGCGGGTCGAGATGCGGGCCAGAAGGTCGTAGGGCAAATGGCTCCAGTCGGCGGTCATGAAGTCTTCGGTATCGATCGAGCGGACGGCCACGGCGTCGGCATAGGTGCGGGCATCGCCCATCACGCCGACGCTCTGCACCGGCAGCAACACGGCGAATGCTTGTGATGTTTTGCGATAGAGGCCAGCTTGCTTGATTTCGCCCACGACGATGGCGTCGGCCTCGCGGAGGATATCGAGCCGTTTCTTGGTGACTTCGCCCAGGCATCGCACGGCCAGCCCGGGACCGGGGAACGGATGCCGCCAAACAATGTCTTCAGGCAATCCGAGTTGGAGGCCCAAAGCGCGAACTTCATCCTTGAACAGATCGCGCAGCGGCTCGATCAATTCGAAGGCCAGATCCTCGGGCAATCCGCCTACGTTGTGGTGCAGCTTGATCGTGGCGGCCGGGCCGTCGGGCGAACCGCCGCTTTCGATCACGTCGGGGTAGAGCGTGCCTTGGGCGAGGAATTTCGCGTCTTTGATCTTTGCGGCTTCATCGGAAAAGCAGTCGATAAAAGCGTGGCCGATGCGGCGGCGTTTTTCTTGCGGATCGGTGACGCCGGCCAGGGCAGCGAGGAATCGGTCCTCGGCTTTGACCACATGCAGGTCGGCTTTGAAGTGGCCGGAAAACTCGCGGACGATCGCTTCTTCTTCATCCTTGCGCAGCAGGCCGTTATCGACCAGGATGCAGGAAAGCTGAGGGCCGATGGCTTGCGACAGCAATGCGGCGACCACGGCGGAATCGACGCCGCCAGAGAGCCCGCACACGACGCGATCATTGCCCACGCGGCGGCGGACGGCTTCGACGGTTTCGCGGGCGAAATCACCGAGTTTCCAAGAGCCTTCGCAATGGCAGACCCTTTTCAAGAAGTTGCCGAGAATTTCCGAGCCTTGCGGCGTGTGGGTCACTTCGGGATGAAATTGCAGGCCGTAGATCGGCAGCGTCCGATGCTTGACGGCGGCCACAGGACAAGTGTCGGTGGTGGCCAGCGACTCGAAATCGCCGGATGCCTGTGAGACTTGATCGCCGTGGCTCATCCAGACTTCAATGTCGTCGGGCAGGCCGTCGAACAAGACGTTCGGCTGCGTCACATGGCACCGGGCACGGCCGTATTCACGGGTTGGCGTGCTTTGCACTTGCCCGCCGAGCGATTGGCAGGCCAGATGCAGACCGTAGCAAATCCCAAGCACCGGCAGGCCGAGGCGGAAGATCTCGGGGTCGCATTTTGGAGCGCCGGCTTCGTAGACGCTGGCCGGTCCGCCGGAAAGGATGATGCCCTGGGGCGCCAATTCGCGAATACGCTGGGCGGTAATGTTGTGTCGAACGATTTCGCAGTAGACGTGCTGCTGCCGCACGCGACGTGCGATCAGTTGCGCGTATTGGGAGCCGAAATCCAGAATCAATACTTTTTCATCAGCCAGACGCTTCATTACCCACCCTCCAGGGGAAACCGCGTATTATAAGCCTCGTGGAAGCGGTCGCCTAGTGGCTCCTTGGGCAATGCTCCCCTCTCCCGAAAGCGGGAGAGGAGCGTGAGTGTGGGCCGCTAATAAAGTGAACGGAGTTTCCTGCCAATCCCGTTCAGCACAGTGATTGCTTCGGAAATGGCCGAGTTTTGCGGATAACCCTAAGGTGGTGTTTTTTCAATTGGCCATTGCGCATGCAATCATCGGCATGACTGGCGAAAAAAATGCTTACAGATGCCCGGGCGGCGTGAAGTTGAAGCTGCGGCTTTGGTTCATGAAGGTCAGCGGATTTTCGTAGACGATCCGGTGGATCAGCGACTCGCTATGTCCGCGACGACGCATGAGATACATGAAGTTGACGACCGCCAATGGATCCGACGGTCCCCAGTCGGCCGACGAAGTGACCATGATCCGCTCGGGCCCGTAGATCTCGATCATGTCGATCGCGCGGTCCGGCGTTGTTTTAGTCGTGGGATAGAGCGTGAGCCCGGCCCAATAGCCTTCGTCCAACACCATGCGAATCGTATGCTCCTCGCAGTGATCGACCCAAATGCGGCTGCGGTCGACGCGACGGTCGGCCTTCAGCAGATCGAGGATCATGCGGGTGCCGCGGTACTTCTCTTCCATGTGCGGCGTGTGGAACAGAAGCTGCTCCTCGCGCTGCAAGGCCAGATCGACCAGTTCGGCAAGCGTGGTCATTTCGTTCTTCGTACACTTGTTGAGTCCGATTTCGCCGATGCCCAGCACGTCGGGCTTATCAAGGAACTCCGGCAACATCGCAATCACTTCGCGGGCAAGGCTGACGTTCTCGGCCTCTTTGGCGTTCATGCCGACCCAGGTGTAATGGCGCATGCCGTAGTTGGAAGTGCGTTTCGGCTCCCATTCGGTAAGCTGCCGGAAGTAGTCGTAAAAGCTGCCGGCACACGAACGGTCGTAGCCCATCCAAAACGCGGGCTCACCGACCGCAAGGCATCCGGCCTTGGCCAATGCGTGAAGATCGTCGGTGGTTCGCGAAGCAATGTGGATATGAGGATCGAAGAAATACATGACAGTAAAGGGATTAGAGGTTAGGGATTAGGGATTAGAGGGGAAAATCTTCAAGGGATTCCTAATCCCTAATCCCCAATTCCTAATCCCTGCTGGTACGGCAACGAAAATGCCATTTGGATCCGTTCCGCGCGATCCGGCACATCGGCAAGAAGAATATCGAGGGCCTGGGCGATTTTATTTCGCCGCGGATCGTCGGTCGGCGATTTCTCGCGATCCAACCGATCCAACATCGCCGCCAACTCGATCAGGCGGCAGCGAATGCCCAGAAATTCACGATCCATCCCCTTAACAACAGGCAGGGAACTCGACATGCGATGACCTCCGTGCCGACAGGAACGTTAGTAGGCGCTCGAGGGAACGCGGGCGGGCGGCGTGCGCGGCTTGAACACGTCGCTGACGTTGCCGATGGACTTCCGCTGAACTCCGTCGTCCGGCTTGGCGGCAAAATCCTTCGGATTCGCGCTCTGACCAAAGTGTACAACCGGTGCTTGGTTTTTCCAACCCATGCGTTGGAGCAAATCGGCAAGTTGAATCTTCTGAACGCCAAGTCTCGTGGCGTCGCCCTGCATCTTCGTGACCGAGGCGATCATGGCTGCGCCGCCCTTCTCGTTCGGTGCTTCGCCCAAGACCAGATAGCGCGTGGTGACGGTGATTTCGCCGACTTTCTTGCCCTTGTCGTCGATGTAGCTATCGACCACGCCGCCGTTCATGCTGATCAGATTCAAAACGGTCTGCAAATCGCTCTTGCCGTCGCCGTCGATGTCGATGATGCCTGCCAAGGCGAAGTGGCGTTTTTCGCCCGGCTTCCAAACCGGCGTGAAGATTTTGTCGCCCGGCATTATCGGGTTGGTCATATTGTCGTCGAACACCCGAGCCTCGGCCAGATGATCGCCGAGAACCTGCAATATCTCGATGCTTCCTTTTTTGCCGCCAGCGGTCATGTCGGTCACGTCGGCATTATAAACGCTGAAGGTGACTTGCCGCTGAAGTGCGTCGGCCCGGCCAAGGTTGATCCAGGCGGTGCCGGTGCTTTGATTAACCCAGCGAATTTCGCCCTGGGGAGCTTCGAATTTCTGCGAGGTCACGCCTTCCAGCGTTTCGGACAATGACTTGTTGATCGAAACCAATTTTTGGTTGCGGCCGACGGCGTCCTGGAACTTTGCGTCGATCTTGGCCAACGAGGCGGCGGCGTCTTTCCGCGCGGCGTCTAAATCGTTCTTCAGCTTGGCGCCCTCTTGAGTAATCCGGTCTCGCTCGGACTTGAATTTCTCGCGTTCACCCGCCAAGTCCTTGCCGGCCTCTTCGGCTGCTTTCTCGAACTTGTCGATCTGCGGTTGTTTGCTCGCCTCACGGACGGCGAAGTCGGCTTCAAGCTTTTTCACCTTCTTATCGGCCAAATCCAACTTGGCGTTCGTCTCGTCGATCGTTTTGGCCATCTTCTCGAGCAGCGGGCGGTAGAAACGCGATTCCTCGGGATAGCTGCCGCCGTACTTCTTCATATCTTCATTGAAAATCGTGTTGGTGATGGCGTCCATCTTCTCGGTCTTCGCAACGCCGATCAATCGCTTCAGCTCGTCCATGTACCCTTCATTTTCGGCAACCTGCCGCGTGGCTTTGTCGCGTTCGGCCAAGTTGTTCTTCGCTTTGATGTCGGCTTCTTCGTATTGGCGGAAGAATAAATAGGTCGTTACGCCCAAAATGATCGTGAGCATAACGAAGATGATCAAAGCGATTTGAAGACCTTGATTTTCGCGGGCCATGAATCACATACTCCTTGACGACTGCCGTGTTCGACGACGTTGTACGACATCGGCGGGGGATACGAAGAGCACCTCTTCTCGATTGCTTCTTGGCGGCTTGTTCCGCAGAGCCGCCGTGAAAACCTGGAGAACTTAGACGCAAATACCTATTGCCGATTTTACCCAGCTTACGGCCAAGTGTCAACGAAATGCCGTAATATAGTACTAGAGATTACAAACCAAACCGCCCCGGCAAGGGGTAGGCGGAGAAAGGCACAGCAGGCTTGTTTTTGACATTCCACCTGTAGGGTGGGTTGGTTGCGGCAAGCCTTGCCTGGGTCTCATTCCCGGTGGAACGCGATTTATGGCTTTGGCTCGCGGGGTTTCTTGGCCGGTTTTCGCGGTTTTCGCGAGGTGCAACATGAAGATTCGTCGCTTGCGGGTGCATCCTCTTGTGTTGCGTCGTGCCTTAGTGCCGCTTCTTTGTTTTCCTGAAAAGCGGCCTGGAATTGCTTCAGACATTGCTGCCGGGCCGAGGGGCATTCCTTGACGAACCGTGCAAACGACGCCAGACGATCCAGCACTTCGGCATCCATGACGTGTTCGATCCGGCAGGCGTTTGCGTCGGCCATCTCGCGATCCAAGGCAAGCACCTCGATAAAGAATTCCCGCACGATTTCGTGCCGCCGGATCACGTCTTCCGCGATTTTTCGACCCTCGGGCGTCAGCGTTGCGGCCTCATAGGCGCTGTAATGCACGAAACCTTTTTCCGCCAGGCTGCGCAAGGTCGCCGTGACCGTCGATTTGTGAACCGACAACGCGGCGGAAATATCGCGCACCCGTGCAACGCCTTTGTCGCCGACCAGCCAGGCAATAGCCTCCAGATAATCTTCCAGCGTCGTTGTGATTGTCTGTGTTTTGGCCATCATCGGGAGTTTGTCAGCA
>CAZNMP010000076.1:0-7424 GCA_964573875.1 uncultured Planctomycetaceae bacterium
CGACGGAATACGCTTCTTGAAGGCAGTTATTGCTCGTCTTGTTGTTTGCTGAGGGCTTTGATCATTCGCAGGATCTCAAAGCCGCCTTTGCCGCCGACGATGAACAACAGAAAGGCGTACCAGGCGATCGAGGCGTAGATCATTGCGGTCCAGAACCAAACGTAGATGTCGTTCATGACGCGGCCTCCGTCTGATTAGCGTGGGTAGAAATGGGGCCATTTTGTCCACGGCCGAGTGCTTGGCCGAGCAGCGAGCCGAAGATCATTCCGGCGAACGAAAGGCCGAAGGCGGCCAGTCCGGCCGTTTCGGGCGAAATTTGTTGGGAAGGATCTTCTACACAAGCATTGACGACCAGGAATGTGACCGGGCCGATGGCTCCGAGGATAATAGCGGCGGTGGCGCCCCAACTATTTGCTCCGCGCCAGTAAAGGGCTCCGACCAGCAGCGTAAACAAGCTGGCGAGATAAATGTTTCCGGTTACGGACAAGTAGTCCCAAGCGCGGCCGGGCAGTTGATACCACAGGCCGTAAAAGATCAGGAAGATGCTGATGGCGACGACCAGCAGGCGAACGGTCAGCAGCTTGCCCTTGGCCGACATTGGTTTTCGCAGGCAGGGGCCGATGATGTCGTTGTAGATGACCGTGGCCCAAGTTAGAAGATAACCGCTATCGGTCGACATTTCGGCGGCGAGCATGGCGGCGATCAGCAGGCCGATGATGCCGGCAGGCAAGATTCGGCCGAGATATTGCGGCATGGCCGTTAGTGTGCCCACGCCCTCCGGCAGTCCGCCTTGGGATTGGAAATAGAGGAAGGCGGCAGCACCCCACAAGCCCGGCAAGGCGAATCGGCCGACGAAGTAGAAGGAGGTTCGGCGGTAGATTTGTTTAGCTGTTTGCGAATCGCGGGCAGCCAGCACGCGGGCGATGGTGGTTTGCCAGGTGGTCATCACGGCGATTTGAAAAATGGCTTGCCAGATGAACCATAATGGGCCTGAGCTTCCGATGGGATCAAAGGGAGCGCCCATGGCGATTAGTTCCGGCTTTTCGGACTTGCTGGTATCGAGCAATACGCCTTCCTTGGCCAATTCGCGGGCATTGGCTCGGAGTTTTTGAACTTGTGCGGTTTCGGCGGCCTTCCGGGTTTCCGGATCCGCGATGGACTCCAATTTTGGAGTCTTGGCTTGTAGCTCTCGGGCGCAGACTTGGCCCGACTGATGCACTTTTTCCAGATCGGTGACGATCGTGGACCAGCCGACGTTGTAGACGACCAAAACCGAAGTAACGACCAACCCAAAGCCCATAACCAGAAACTGGAGATAGTCGGTTACGAGGACCGACAACATGCCGCCTAGTACGGTGTAGACCAGTACAAGTCCCAGCAGCGCGGTCATGGTGATTTCGAGGTAACCTAGATGGAATTCATGCCCCATCAAGGTAACGGGGAAGGTGACTTTCGAGTCGAAGCCGGAAACATACATCAAGAAATCACCGCCGAGCCGCAGGAAGATGCCCATGTTCAACAGCCCGCCCAAAATCACCACGACGCCGGCCAACCAGCGAACGCGCCGGCCGAAACGTTTCTCGAAAAGTTCGGGGATGGTAATGACGCCTGCGTTGCGCAATGGCACGATGACAAAGCCGGTCATGCCGACAAGCAGCATGGCCAAACAGCCGAAGACGCCGGGAATAGCGCCGGCGAATCCATTTTTGAAGCCCATCTCGGCCGTATACATGACCGTGACGATTCCCAACTCGGTGGCGGCCAACGATGCGATGCCTAAGTTGAGATCCATTTCGCGCCCAGCGACAGCGAAGTCTTCTACGTCGCGCACGTACCGGCGCATCCAGATGCCTGCGATCATACAACCGATCAGATAGACGACAATGATGATCCAGTCGAAGGGCGTCAATATCATGGCGAAGGATCCTGTAACGAAGCGAAATGCCCTTTTTGGGCAAGAGGCATTATGGAAACAGAATGTTTATTGATGTTCAGGTAAATAATGTCGGGTAGTGCTGGGCCGAAAACTCCTGTTTACCGGGCTTCCGTTGGTCGCCCTCCCGACATTGTTTATCTGAGACCCAATAGTCTAACCAAAGGATGCATGGCTAGCAATCACTGGGGGGCGGATGAAAGTCGCAAATTTGCCAGGGAAAGGCGCAAGGGGACTGGTACTTTTTCCTGGAGACAGGCTCCGTATCCGAAGATTTTGATTACCTGGATTACAAAAGTTGTGCCAACGTCCAGTTTGTTACCAATACGTGCAGACGGAATGTTTGCGCCAGATGGGAGAGGTTGGGATGCCTGGACGACGAAGGGAGAGTATCCGACTTGGATTGAGATGGGCTTCTTACCCGGCGGCCAGGCGGCGTTCGACTTTGCGGATGGCGTCGTCGACGGGCCAACGTTGCTCGGCAAGATCGAGCGGGCAACCGGTGGCCATCCAGCCGTCTACGCGGCGCTGGGCGGAGATGACCGTGCTATGACTGCGACGGCCGAAATAGTAGCCGATTTCGCTCAATGCGGCTCGGGTGTGTTTGCGGGCAAGCCACATGGCCAACATCCGCGGATGGCTGACGCGCTTGGCCTTTTCGTCGGATTGCAGGCTGGTGGGTTCCAGGCCGAAGACATCGCAGACGGCCTTTTCAATATCCAGCAGACGCACCACCCGACCGCTTTGGCGGATCAAGTCGGCCAGCGATTCCTCGGCCATCGCCAAGCTGATCGGCCGGCCGGTGGCTTGGCTGGTCGCCTTCAGGCGGCACAAAGCGCCGGAAAGCTCGCGGGCATGGGTGGTCAAACGAGCGGCCACGTATTGTTGCACTTCGGTGGGCAGATGAAGATTGATGCGCCGGGCCATGTGCGACAGGATGCCCAATCGCGAGGCGTAGTCGGGCGGTTCGATGCGGCAAACCAATCCGCCGGTCAGCCGTGTGGTGAGCTCGGGGCCCAGTTCCGCAAGTTCGGCCGTGGAACGGTCGGCAGCGAAGACCAATTGACGGCCTTCACGCAAGAATGTGTCGATCGTGTGGAGCAGTTCCACTTGGGTTGCCCGTTTGCCGATGAGGAACTGTAGATCGTCGATTAAGAGCAGATCGACGCCGCGGTATTTGCGTCGGAAGCTGGGCAAGCCGCTGCCTCGCAATGCTTCGAGGAAATGGCTCGTGAATTGTTCGGCCGACAGATACATGATCGTCATACGCGGATGATTGCGCCGCGCGGAAGTCCAGATGCCTTCGAGCAGATGCGTTTTGCCGACGCTCGTAGGTCCGTAGAACATGACGGGCGTGTGCTGGCCCGGCTGGCGGACGATCATCTCGGCCGACGTGATCGCCAAACGGTTGGCCTCGCCGGCGACGAACGTATCGAGACTGGCAAAGCGACGCCGCGAGGATGTTTCGGCAGCAGCAACCGGTGCGATTGATGCAGTTTGCCCAATCGTTGCGGGAGGCATCGTTGCCGGTTCGCGGTTCGATGTTTTTTTCGGAGAAGCCGATTGCATCACATTGCCGCCGACAGGGGCTGCCGTTGCTTCGATGTAAAACTCAATGGCGGGGCATGTGCCGAAAAGATCGCAACATGCCGCTTCGATCTGCCTTCGGAAATTCGAACGGATCCAATCCAAGAAGAACTGGTTGGGCGCGCCGATTTTTAGCGCACTACCGTCATAGTCCAAGCGCGTTCCCGCACCGAACCATAAATCGTATCGTTTTTGCCCGACCTTGCCGGCTAACGCAGAGCGTAAAGCCGACACGATCTCCATATCGTCCTTGGTCACTTCCGGTCTTTCCTTTGGCGGGACGAGAACTCCGTTGCCACAAGCGAAGACTTGATTCTAGCGATGCTAGCAGTGCTGTCAAACCGCCCGGAAGCACTTGGCCGAAAGAATTTGGGGCAAGAAAAAACGGGACAGCGAAATCTTCGGAAAAAAGCATCAACTCAGTTCCACGGGAGGGACGAAAATTCCGCTTTTCGTCGTTGATTGGCACGTGGATAACCTGTCGAAACCATGCGTGCCAATTGTCGATAAATTAAAACTTTTTTATGTACAGCCGACGTTGCTGCCACGTCTGAAAGTCCATGGCCATATAGGTTTGAACCGCCGGAATGTTGGCGGCATCTACCGCCGCGATGAGGCGGGTTCGGCCGATCCGCCGCGCGGTTTGTTGCGCCAAGCGGAGAAGTTTTTTTCCACGGCCATGTCCTCGGGCTTCGGGAATCAGGCCTAAATAAAGCAATTCCATGCAGTTGCGACGCGGATGGTCGGCCAGAAGCAGGCAGCCGATGTCTTGCTTGCCGTGACGGACGATTTGCCAGTGACGTGGATCAAAAACGCCGATGGAACGGTAGCCTCTTATAATATCGTCCGTATTTTGCAGGTCTGCCAGAGCCGGACAATCCAACGATTCTGCGCAGGTTGCCTCTATGACCCGCATCAATCGTTGGTGTTCCGCCTCGTTGTAAGCGGTAATCTCAAAAAAGTTTTCCTCCAGGGGGTAATAATTATTTGGGGCATTTTTTGCGTCCCTTCTCTTTTCTTCAGCATGGTCGAGACGTTTATCACTTGTCTGGCTGACCAGATAAAGCAGATCGGCGATGTATTGCATTCCGCCAAGCTGGGCAAGCGATTCGCTGGAGGGGGCGTCGATAGGAAGTAGCGTTTTGGCGAAAACGATCTGATGACGAAGAAGGTGAGCCCAGGCGGAATCGAACAACAACGCGGATGTGGAGTCTGGCTCAGCGGTTACGAGGCGAGGGAGCCAAAAAACGGCAGTTTTGTCTGTTTCAATTTGCGAAAATGTCGCGCCGACCAATTGGCCGTTCCGATAAACACCGAAAAGGCCCGGGAATTGCGAGTTATCTTGGCGAGCGGCTTCGGCCATGACTTCACTCACTTGGCGGCAGCGTTCGTCTGTCGGAAGATAGCTAAAAACCAGCGTAAGCGCCTGGGAGCGATCTTGGAGGGGGACTTGGCCAATGAGGGGGGCATCGGAAAAATCGATCATGCGCTGAGGATACAATAATTCGATGCGTTATGTTAGATTGCCTTGGATGAATCCTCGTAACTTTTCGTGCATGGAGGTGGACGATGAATGGCGGCAGAATCGCGGGCGGTTTTTTTATTCTATTGGTGCTGGGCGGGCATTTTGCGGCCTCGGTCCAAGCCCAGCCGGCCCTCGAACGGCTCGAACGGCAGATTCGTCAGCGCGTGGATACGCCCGGTGCTGAAAAAGAGGAAGGGGCTCCGCCCCCGCCGATTCTTTCGACGGAGTCGGGCAATGCCAAAGATGCGTCGAAGGCGGCTTACTTGGGCGTTGTGGCCGACGATCAGAAGGATCGTGGGCGCGGCGTGCGCGTTTTGGACGTGCATCGTGGAAGTCCCGCTGAAAAAGCGGGGCTTAAGAAACAGGATTTGATTACCAGTTTGGCCGGTACGCGCGTGCGGCAGATGACCGACATGGCCGAGGTTCTCGAATCGCTCAAGCCGGGCGAGAAGGCCGAATTCGAAATCCAACGCGAAGGGAAGACGGAGAAAATCGAAGTCACCTTGGGCGAGCGTCCCGCTTTGAATCCTTCGGCGTTTCCCACGCCCGAGGCCGTACCGTTGCCGAAGGGTGAGCCGATGGTGGAACCGCAAGAACCGCCTGAATTGAAGGAGCCGGCGCCGCCTGCGGATCCGGCGGCACGGGTTGCGCAACTCGAACGGCGTGTGGCGGAGCTTGAAGGGCGCGTGGCGGAATTACAGCGTCAATTGACGGAAATCGCCAAGAAGCAAAAAAACGCGGAACACTAGGATTGCTTTTGTTTTGGGAGGAATGGCATGTATATCGTTTGCGTTCACGTTCATGTTAAGCCGGAACATCGGGCGGCGTTTATCGAGGCGACGCTCGACAATGCGAAGAACACGGTGCAAGAGCCCGGCAATGTGCGGTTTGACGTGCTTCAGCAAAATGATGACGCCGACCGTTTCGTGCTGTATGAAATTTATCGCGACGAGGCGGGCATGAAGGCGCACAAGGAGACGGCGCACTATGCGCGTTGGGCCGAGGCCGTCGGGCCGTGGATGGCGGAGCCGCGAAAGGGCGTCAAGTACACGATGCTGAATGCCGGCTGATCACTTCGGCAGATCTTTCCAACGCGAGGACTCGTGGGTTTGTTCCTTGCCATCCACGGTACGGACCATGAAGGCGGCCGTGCCGGGGGTGTTTTCGATAAGCTTCAAGCCTTTCTCCGGGCCGAGGATCACGAGGGCCGAGGAGAGGCCGTCGGTGCTGAGGCCGTCGGGGCCGACCACGGTTGCGCTGGCGTGATCGGTCAGCGCCATGCCGGTTCGCGGGTCGATCAGGTGTGAGTAGCGCGTGCCGCTGATGATGGTGTGCTGCCACATGTCGCCGGAAGTGGAGAGGGCGCAACGCGAGAGCGATAAATACATACGCGGGGGACTGCCGGGCTTGGGCGGCGCGACACCAATCCGCCAGCCGGTTTTGTCGGGCGGCGGATCGCCAAGGCCCATGTTGCCGCCGGCATCGACCATCATGCGGGTGATGCCTTTTTCGCGTAGGGCATCCATGGCACGATCGACGGCGTAGCCCTTGGCGATGCCGCCGACGTCGAGCCGCATGTTGGACTTGAGCAGTTCGACGGTTTGGCATTTGGGGTCGAGGCGAATGGCTTGATATCCCACCCGCTTGAGGGCTTTGGATAAAGAATCTTTGGAGGGTAGCTCCTTCGTTTGGCGGGCGCTGCGCCAAAGGTGTACGACGGGGCTAATGGAGATATCGAACGCACCATTGGAACGTTCGGATACTTTCAAGGATTGGGCTAGAACTCTCCAGAGGTCATCGCTGACGCGGACGGGATTCCCTTCTTTGGAGGTATCGCAAAGCCGGCGTAGTTCGCTTTGAGGATCGTAGTCGGAGAAGGTGGAATTGAGCCTGTGGAAACACGAAAATGCGGCATTGGCAGCTTGGGATGCAGTTGCATTATCGTTGGCATAGAGTACAATTCTAATTGGGATTGCCATTTCCGTTTGGGTAAACTCGAATCTTTGGAGAGTTGGCTCGGCGGAGGCGGCGATCGAGAAACCCGTGAAAAATAACCACACAACAACAAGCCTTCCCACGTGGGACAGGTCCCTCCTAGCCGACGCAATCACGGGGCACGGTTTTACGAACAGGTTGTAATCGGTCGGAGTCATTTGGGCGCTCTGTAAACTTTTTTACTAATTGGAGAGGATTGCCACATGATTAGAGTAGTATGTCACCGGTGCTATTTGCAATGGTCGTTGAGCTTTTTTGCGGTTTTTGCGATGACGGCCGTTTTGGGCTGCCAGCCTGCCAAGAAAGAAGCTCCCAAGACGCAGCCAGCCAAGGAAGCTCCCGCGGCTTCCAAGGAAGCAGAGAAGAAAGACAATGCGGAACCGG
>CAZNMP010000076.1:7524-9652 GCA_964573875.1 uncultured Planctomycetaceae bacterium
AAGGAAGCTCCCGCGGCTTCCAAGGAAGCAGAGAAGAAAGACAATGCGGAACCGGCCGGCAAGGATATGCCCGGTGTTGAGACGCCCGTGAAAGAGATGCCCAATCCCGAACCGGCGAAAGAGCCTGCAAAGGAACCGGCGAAAGAGGAAGCCAAAGAGCCTGCTAAGGAGCCTGCGAAAGACGCGCCGAAGACTTCGGCCGTAGAAGCGCCGGTAGCCGAGAAGATCGGCGACGAGGCCGTTAATCAGACGTTGGAGCCGGCGGTGAAGTGGATGCCGAAGCCGCTGGAGAATGCGGATGCCGAGGCCAAAGACCAAGCCGGCATGAAAGCCTATACCGAAAAGCTTCAGAATACCGACGTGAAATTCGACATGGTGCCGATTCCCGGCGGAACGTTCAAGATGGGCAGCCCGGACAGCGAGAAGGATCGCAAGGCCGACGAAGGTCCGCAAACCGAAGTGAAGGTCGATCCGTTCTGGATGGGCAAGTGCGAAGTGACTTGGGGCGAGTATGAGCAGTGGGGATTGGGTCTCGACTTGCAGCGCCGCAAAGCGAAGAACGTTGCCGAGAACCTGTGGGACAAAGTTGCCGATGGGTTGGCGATTCCCACGAAGCCTTATGCCGACATGACGTTCGGCATGGGCAAGGACGGCTATCCGGCCGTGTGCATGACCCAGTTCGCCGCCAAGATGTATTGCAAATGGCTGTCGGCCAAGACGGGCCGTTATTATCGTTTGCCGACCGAAGCCGAGTGGGAGTATGCAGCCCGCGCCGGCACGACCACGGCTTACTCGTTCGGCGATGATCCCGAGAAGCTCGGCGACTACGGCTGGTTCGAAGGCAACGCTGAGGAAAAGTATCACAAGATCGGCCAGAAGAAGGCGAACGCTTGGGGCTTGCACGACATGAACGGCAACGTCGCCGAGTGGTGCTTGGATCAGTATGAAGCCGACTACTTTAAGAAACTGGCCAAGCCGGCCGTGAATCCGCAAGTGCCGGTGACGAAGATGTATCCGATTTCGGTGCGCGGCGGCGCTTGGACCGACGAGGCGGCCTTGGCTCGCAGCGCGGCACGTCGCGGTTCGACGAAAGATTGGAAAGCTCAAGACCCGCAGATTCCGCAGAGCATTTGGTACTTCACGGATGCGAATTTCGTGGGATTCCGCGTCGTTCGTCCTCTGCGTACTCCGACGGCCGAAGAAGCCGCGAAGTATGAGATTACGGAGAACGAAAAGGAAGATTTCCAAGATTATAAGAAAGCCCAAGCGGGCAAACAGTAGAGTTCGCGTTAATGCTATACGTGAAGTCCCACCTTTCTTTCCCTAGTTTCACTCCCTGGAGTACAAAAATGAGCGACACGAGAAACCCCTCTCGTAGAGACTTTTTGAAGAACAGTTCGGCCGTGGCCGCGGGCTTGTCCCTGGCCGGCGGTTTGAACATTGCTCGATCGGCGCATGCCGCGAGCAGCGACGAGTTGAAGGTTGCTTTGATCGGTTGCGGCGGTCGCGGCACGGGCGCCGCGGTGAACTGCCTTGACGCGGTTCCGAACGTCAAGATTATTGCCGTGGCCGATGCTTTCGCGGATCGGGCCAATGGGGCCGCCGATCACTTGCGGAAGAACTACAAGGACAAGGTCGATCTGCCTCAGGATCGCGTTTTCGTGGGTCTTGACGCCTACGAGAAGGCGATTGCGGCGGGCGCGGACGTAGTTTTCTTGGCCTCCCCGCCGGGATTCCGTCCGATCCATTACGCCGCCGCCGTGAAGGCCGGCAAGCACGTCTTCATGGAGAAGCCGTGCTGCGTCGACGCCCCCGGTTTCCGTTCCTTGATGGAGTCGAACAAGATTGCCGACGAGAAGGGCCTCAAGGTCGTCGTCGGTTTGCAGCGTCGCTATCAAGCCAGCTACGTCGAAGGGATCAAAAAGATCCACGATGGCGCGATTGGCGACCTCATTTTGCTCCGCGCCTACTGGGACGGCGGCGAACCGTGGTTCCGTGAACGTGAACCGAATCAAACCGAGTTCGAATATCAGATGCGCAACTGGTATCACTTCGTTTGGGTGTGCGGCGACAACATTTGCGAACAGCATGTTCACAACATCGGCGTTTGCAACTGGGCGAAGAACGA
>CAZNMP010000077.1:0-9572 GCA_964573875.1 uncultured Planctomycetaceae bacterium
GTTCCGGCGAACGTTCTAAACAAACGCCAACGCGCGTTTCAGGGCCGACGCCCTGTTGTTGCAGTGATTGCGCCAATAGATCGGCTCGGGCGTTCAACTGTCCATAAGACCAACGGCAGTCATCCAGCACAACGGCATCCGCCTCGGGATGCAATCGGGCCTGTTCCTCGAACAACTGATGCGATAGCTTGGTGCGGTCGTAGTCCAGTGCCGTGTCGTTCCATGCGACAAGCATTTGTTGCCGCCGGTTTGGATCGAGCAAAGGCAACTCGGAAATTTTCAGTTCCGGTTGTCGAACCGCGGCCGCCACGAGCGTTTCGAACTGTTCGACCATGCGATCGATCGTGGCCGGCAAGAATAAATCCGTGCTGAAGCTTAGCCCGCCTTCGAATCCTGCTTCCCGCTCGAATAGTTCCAAAGTCAAATCGAAATTGGCCGACGGCGGTGCGGGACTATCGTCCAGAGGCGTGATTTCGATGCCCGTCTCCGGTGCTTTCGGCAGCGAAAGATTCTGCAAGGCGAACATCACCTGGAAAATCGGGTTCCGGCTAAGATCGCGCGGTGGTTGCACGGCATCGACGACCTGGTCCAACGTCATTTCCTGACGTTCAAACGCTTCGAGCGACGTTTGTCGCGAGCGGGCGACAGCCTCGCGGAACGAGGGATCACCCGCCAGATTCGCGCGCAACACCACGACGTTGACGAAATAGCCGATCAGGCCTGTTGTTTCCGGGCGGCCGCGATTGGCCACAGGAGCGCCCACGGCGAAATCTTCCTGCCGGCTATAGCGAGCCAATAACGACTCGAAGGCCGTCAGCAGCGTCATGAACGGCGTGACGCCCTCGCGGTGGCAAAATTCAACAACCGCGTCGCTCGTTTCTTTCGACAACCGGCAAGGACGCGACGAGCCCCGCGTGGCTCGGATGGCCGGTCGCGGCATATCGGTCGGCAATTCCAACGCAGGCGTACCCGTCAGTTGATTCTTCCAATAATTTCGCAAGCGCTCCAGCGTTTCGCCCTGTAAAAGGCGACGTTGCCAAGCCGAGAAATCGACGTACTGGATCGGCAGCTCCGGCAGTTGAATCGGCTTGCCCGCGGCAAACGCGGGATACAGCATTCCCAATTCGGCCAACAACACGCCCATCGACCAACCGTCGTGGATGATGTGATGCGTGCTGGCCACCACGGCGTAGTCGTTCTCCGCGCGGCGAAACATCGTAAGCCGGAACAGCGGCCCATTCTGCAAATCGATCGGCTTGTTCATCTCGGCCGCGATTTGCCGCCGTAGCTCCGCTTCACGCTGTGATTCCGGCACGCCGCTGAGATCGACGATCGGCAATCGCCGCTCCCTTGGAGGAGCAATGACCTGGACCGGGCTGCCGTTCACTTCGGGGAACGTCGTGCGCAGCACTTCATGACGCCGCTCGATTTCCAATAACGTTTTTTCTAGCGATGGAATATCGACCTGTCCACGAACATTCAACGCCAAATGCAGCATGTAGGTCGGTCGATCCGGCTCCAAACGATCGAGGAACCACAAGGCCTCTTGGTTGAACGAGAGCGGCAAATGTCCGTCGCGCGGAATCGGCGCAATTGCCATCTGCCGTTTTCCGTCGTTTGACGCCATAGCGGCGGTGATGCGTTCGGAGAGTGTGGCAATGGTCGGCGTTTCGAATAATTCGCGGAGAGGCAAATCGACTTGGAACCGCTCGGCAATTTGCGAAATTGCCATGACCGCCATCAAGGAATGGCCGCCCAGCTCAAAGAAATTATCGTGGATGCCGATGCGATCCAGATGAAACACGCCGGCCCACGATTCGGCCAATGCCTGCTCCAATTCATTCCGCGGAGCAACGTAAGGCGTCGTCAAATCGGGCCGTTGACGAATTTCATTTTCCGACGATTGTTTAGTGACCGACTCATCTTGAGCAGTATCATTCGCTGTGACCGATAGCCAAGGACTTTTTACGGTCCAGAGCCGTTGACGCTGCCAAGGATACGTCGGCAATGGCACGCAACGACTGCAGGGTGAAACAAACGGCTGCCAATTGATATCAGCGCCCGCCGCATACAGCATACCGACGGTCGAAAGGATATCACACTGGCCATTCTCGGTTTCAACAAGCGTGGGAACAACTTGGCCGGCCGATGTATTTTCCGTGCGAAGCTTTGCGATTTCACTGGCAAGCGTTTCCGGACCGATCTCCAGCCAAACGTCGGCGCGGCGTTCATCGAGCACGCGGGTTACGGCAGCCATCCCCAGCGACGGTCCAAAACAAGCACGCCAATGGGCGGCGTCCAGATCCGTTCCGATATGCGATTTTCCATCCAAAGCTGAAAGAAACGGCAGCGTCGCGGCCCGCGGCTGAACGTCGGCCCGACCTTCATTCTTGGCCAGTAGCAAAACCTCTTCGGCCGTGAGAACACCGGCAGCGCAGGCGGCCGAAAGCTCGCCAATACCGCAGCCGAGCACCACATCGGGTGAAATGCCCGCGCGACGCCACCACGCCGTTACGGCCAATTGCAAGGCCGCAAGTGCCGTGGCGTCGAGCCTTGCGTTGGGACTCAAAACGGAGCTTAGCGTCCGTCCGGCAACCTTTTGCAGTAACGTATCAACTTCGGCCGCTGCCACGGCAAAGTCGGGAATCGTTGCGGCAAGCTGCGCGGCAAACGGTTTCCAAAGTTCCGCTTGATTTCCGTACAAAAACGCAATTTTCAGGTCCCGGCCGTAAGGTTTCCGGCCACTAAATACGTGCGGATGTGTTTTGTTGCCCGCAAAATCCGCCAACCTTTCTGCTGCTTGTCGCGGAGAATCGGCCAGCACGATCACGCGGCAATCGTGATGCTCGCGACGCATCGTGGCGCTGTAACATACGTCGTGCCATGCCGGAGGCTCATTGCAAAGACAATCCGAGAATCGGCCGACCAAGTCGCCAAGTGCCTTTTCGGTCCGAGCCGAAATTGGCATCAAGCGAGGCCCGGTCTCTTGCGCATTCGTAAGTTCTCCAGCGGCCTGTTCCGGCGGTTCCTGCAAAACAATATGCGAATTGCTGCCGCCGAAGCCGAAAGCGCTCACGCCGGCTATTCTCGGTTGTTCGCTCCGAGGCCAGGGTTCTAGTTTGTCTTGCACCTTGATCGGTAATATGCCGAACGGAATGTCCTTGTTCGGCGTATGGAAGTGCAGCGACGGCGGCAGTTTCTCGTTCTTCAAGGCCATCGAGGCCTTCATCAGGCTGGCCATGCCCGAGGCTGCTTCCATGTGGCCGATATTGGTTTTTACCGATCCGATCCTGCAAAGGCTTCCGGCAGTGCGTCCTTCGCGCAGCACATTGCCCAGGGCCGTGGCCTCAATGGCATCGCCCAAGTGCGTGCCGGTGCCCTGCGTTTCCACATATTGAACATCGCTCGGCGCCACACGTGCCTTGCCGTAGGCTTCTCGCAGCACAAGCTCTTGAGCGGCTCTGCTGGGAGCGGTCAGGCCGTTGCTCGAACCGTTTTGGTTCACCGCGCTGCCGCGAATCAGTGCATAGATTGTATCGTTGTTTTTCAAGGCGGCCGAAAGCGGTTTCAACACGACCAACCCCGCGCCTTCGCTGCGGACGTAGCCCGAGGCCGTTTCGTCGAATGCCCGAATGCGGCCGTCGGTCGCGCAGAAACCGGCCTTCGTTAAATTTACGGTGCCGATGGGCGAGAGCAGCAAATTCGTGCCTCCGACCAGCGCCGCCTCGCAATCGCCGTTGCGAATATGCTGGCAAGCCAAGTGAACAGCCACCAACGATGAGGAACAAGCGGTATCGAGCGAGAAGCTCGGCCCGTGCCAACCGAAAACAAACGAAAGCCGGTTGGCGGCCAAGCATAACGATGTGCCCGAGGCGGCATAAGCGTCGGTCTGCGAAAGATCCGTCGATAGCATCATGCCGTATTCGCTCATCGAGATGCCGACGAATACGCCGACCTTGCTTCCTCGCATCGAACGCGGCGGAAGGCCCGCGTCTTCCAACGCTTCCCAAGCCAATTCCAACAACAAGCGTTGTTGCGGGTCGATCAGCGGGGCCTCGTGATCCGAAATGCTGAAGAAGTGATTGTCGAATTCGTCGATCTGCTCTAAAAAACCGCCGAGGCGAGAACTCATCTTGCCGGGAGCCGCCGGATCGGGATCGTAGAAAGCATCTGCGTTCCAACGATCGGGCGGCACCTCGCCGATGGCGTCCACGCCGTCGCACAACATCCGCCAAAAAGCCGCGGCGCTGTCGGCTCGGCCCGGAAAACGACAAGCCATGCCCACAATGGCGATCGGCTCCGTGCGTTTCTGCTCGAGCGCATCCAGCCGGGCTTGCGTTTCTTTCAGGGCAAACACCGCTCGTTGCAGCGGGGTCATGCTTTTCAGACGTTCTGCCAAGTCGTCCATGGAAACTAATTCTCAAAATAATAAAACGAAAACACCTAGGATCCATCCAATCGACACAGCCGCCATGCTTATCCGCATGAAAGGGGGGAGTTCGGCATAGGAACGGGCAAAGGAAAAAAGGTAGAAAAGAACGATGGATCGATCAGGCTGACCGCGTTCTTTCCAAAATGCTTATTTCCTTAATCCGTCTATTTTACACCGATTCTCAGGCGACCGAAACAGCCGCCCCCATTACATTGCTTAGCGCGAATAATTCGCGGTTCATCCTTGAAGTTGCTTGAGTTGTTGCGATACGAGGGCATCCATGTCCTCTTCCGACATGCTCTCCACGTCGGATAGCGTCTGTTGGCGAATCTCTTCGGCGGCTTCCTCCGCCTTCGGTTCCGCGGGCGTCGCCGTTGCTTCCACTTCCAAATGAAGCGCGTCGCGCACCACGTAACCAGCGAGACTTTCCAGAGTGGGATAGTCAAACAACAGGGCGGGATTCACGTGTTGACCGATTGCTCGGCCAACGCGATTCGCAAATTCCACGCCCGTCAACGAGTCAAACCCCAATTCATTCAACGTTCGACGCGGATCGGGAAGATTCGCATCGTCCATTGCCAAAACGCGTGCGGCTTGCTTGCGAATAAACGTCAAGGCAAGCTCCAGCCGTTCGGCAGGCGTCACCTTCTGAAGATCCTCGAGCAAAACCGGCCGCACATCGCCCGCCGGGGCCGCTTCCCGCGCGTCGCGTGCGATGTCGCGCAGCCACGCCGGCTCGGCCCCTTGCGGAATACGTTCGAAAAACTTCGGCCAGTCGATCGGCAATACGCCCGCTTGAATACGTGCTTCTCCGATCAATTGTTCCAGCGTTTGGAATCCCCGGGCGATATCGATCCACCCAACGCCCGAGGCCGACATGCGGCGGCTTTCCGCTTCGCCCAATCGGGCAGCCATGCCAACCTCAGCCCAGGAACCCCAGTTGACGCTTAACGCAGGCAGATTTTCGGCGCGTCGCCGATGGGCCAAAGCATCCAGGAACGCGTTGGCCGCTGCGTAGTTGCCTTGTCCCGGAGCGCCCAACAGGGCGGCGGCCGACGAGAACAACACAAATTGATCCAGTTCAAGATTTCGCGTCAGTTCGTGCAAATGCCAAGCGCCGAACATCTTCGCGCCCATAACGCGGTCGAATCGCTCGCGAGTTTGTTCGCGAAGCACGCCGTCGTCTAAAACGCCGGCCAAATGGTAAATTCCGCGAAGCCGCGGCATTGTCGCTCCGATATCGGACAACAACGAGGCCAGCGAATCACGGTCGCCGATGTCGCATTTGCGCACCACAACCTCGACACCGTTCTTCTCGATTGCCTCTAGCTGTGTTTTCGCTTCCTCCGAAGCGCCGGATCGGCCGAGCAAGACCAAATGCCGCGCGCCGCGATGGGATAGCCATTCGGCCAACTTGAGCCCCAACCCGCCCAAGCCGCCGGTAATCAGGTAGGTACCGTCCTCATGCAAGACCAATCCGTGGTCGGCAAAATCATGTTGCACGGCCGATTGAATCACTACCTTGCCGATGTGTTCGGCTCGCGCCATGTGGCGCAGAGCGGAAATCATGTGTTGGATGCGGAACGTTCGCAACGGCAGCGGCACGAGTTTCTTCTTGGCAAACTGCGGAATCACGTCGCGCATCAGTTGTCCGACATTTGCCGGCTGCTCGGCCATCATGCGGTCCAACGCGATCGCATGGAACGTTACGCCCGGCTTGAATTGATCGACGCGAGTCTGATCCCAAAGGTCGGTTTTGCCAAGCTCCAGGAAATGCCCGCCCTGACGCAGTACCGAAAGTCCCGCGCCAATCGCCTCGCCCGTCAACGAATTCACGACCAGATCCACGCCCTCGCCGTTGGTTTCGGCCATGATCTGGGAAGCAAAATCCAGCGAACGCGAATCCATCACGTGTTCGATGCCGATCGACTTCAGATACTCGCGTTTCGTGGGACTGCCGGCCGTCGCGAAAATCTCCGCGCCAACCTGCCGGGCGATTTGGATGGCGGCCAATCCGACGCCGCCCGACGCGGCATGAATCAACACGCGCTGGCCCGGTTGGATATTACCCAATCGCCGCAGCGCATGTTCGACCGTCAAGAAGCAAATAGGAATAGTCGCCGCTTCGTCAAAGCTGAGATGCTTGGGAATAATCGCAACAAACTCGGCCAAGGTCAACACATAGCTGGAGAAACTGGCCGGCGCCAAGGCCAAGACATGATCGCCGACTTTGAGATTTTCGACGCCCGGTCCCACGGCCGTGATTTCGCCGGCGCATTCGCCGCCCAATGGGCCTGGATCGCCGGGATACAAATCGAGTACATTGAGCACATCACGGAAATTCAAGCCCGTCGCACGCACGCGAATTTCCACCTGACCTGTCTCGGGCAATTCACGCGCCACGGGGCGTAGTTCCACGTTGTCCAACTGCCCGCGCGAAGTGATTTCAAGGCGGTACGGTCGGCCTTCCGGCGGATCCAAAACATCGCTGGCGCTGTGACGCAAATGACGCAGACGCGCCACGCGCCGCTCGCCGTTGCGATAGGCCACCTGATCTTCATCTTGATTCCAGCGAAATTCTTCCGCCAATTGACCCACGGCTTCCGCTTGATTATCGGGATCCAAGTCGATGCGGGTGCAACCGAGCGTGGGATTCTCCGAGGCAATCACGCGCGCCATTCCCCAAACAGGCGATTGCGCCAAACTGATCGGCTTCGCTTGACTGCCCACCGACTCCGCGCCGGTGGTGACCAGCCAAAGCCGCGGCGGTTCGGTTCCGCTCGATTCGGCCAATGCGCGAACGACATCGAGAACGCCGCCCCAGCCAAAACGCCGTGCCGCGTCAAAATCCGGTTTCTCTTGCAGGCCGTTGATGCCCATGCCCGAAAGATAGGCGATCTGAGGACGTCCCGGTTCGGCCGAAGCCAAAAATTCTCGCACCGCTGACGCGCGGGCTTCGCTCTCCACATCGGCCGGCACGATGACCAACCGCGGTGCTTGAACGTTCAACCGCTCGGCCAAGGATGCTGCAAGGCCATCGGGTGTATCGAAAATCAACCAACGCCCTGTATCCGCGGCAGCCTCTTCGGCTTTCTTTTCGAGCGGATGTGAGGTCCACGCCAACTCGTAACACCAATCGGGCAGAGGGCCGGCTAATTGACGTGCCAACCAGTCGCGCGGCACGCGACGCAATCGCACGCCCTCGGTTTTCACGAGTACGCGACCTGCGGCATCTAAAAAACGAATATCGCCGACCGCCACTTTGCCTTTGAGCGACTTGAGCGTTGCAAAAATCGTTGTTGCTTCCGCCGGTCGCTCGAAAACTTGAAGCCGATCGATGCCCATGGGCACATAAGCGTCGATCCCTTCGCCGGCCCCGGGCAAAATCGAGCCTAGAAGTTGGAAACCGCAGTCGAGCAACCCGGGATGAATCTGATAATCCCCGGCATGATCGGCCTCGCGCGAAGGACGAAGCTCGGCCAATCCCTCGTTTTTCGTGACCCAATGGCGGGTATTCCAGCAGAATGTGGGACCAGGTTCGAGTCCCGACTTGCGCAAAGCCTCGATTTGCCACTGTTCGTCGCGGGCTTCTCCGGTGAAACGAGCTCGGCATTCAGTCATGTCGATCGTTTCCAAGGCGGTGCTTTGCGGCGATTCAATGCGTCCGACGGCCAGCGGGGTGAATGTCGGATCTTCTTCGGCTTTTTGCTGCGATACCCCGACGATGCGGAACGACGCTGAACTGGGACCGTCGGGTGCAAGGATCGTTTGAACGGTTTTCGGCGTCTTTTCTAGCAACAAGGGCGCCAAAAACGAAACGCCTGATGCAATCCAAGGTTTATCATGCAATGCAGCCGAGGCGGCCAAAACGATTTCGAGATAACCCGCGGCAGGCATCAGCACCATGCCCTGGATCTTGTGATCGCTCAACATGGCGGGGCGATTTGCTGCCACTTGCGACTCGAAAATATGTTCCGTCGTGGCCATCATCAGCCGACGGCCTAATAACGGATGCTGTTCACGAGCGCCGCGCTTCGGCAACATCGTGGCCAATGGCCCGGCATCTTCCGCTGCATTCGCCCAGTAGTGTTTGCGTTGGAAAGGATAGCTTGGCAACGGTGCTTTGAATCGCGCGTAGTCGCGGTCGAAACCTGCCCAGTCGATCTTCGCGCCATGCACGTAAAGCCGGCCCAGCGTATCCAACATCGTTTGCCAATCGTCTCGTCCCGGCCGCAGCGACGGCAACCAAACGTGATTGTTTTCGGAAAGACACCGGCGGCCCATCCCGATCAACGTCGGGCTGGGGCCGATTTCCAAAAATAGCTCGCATCCGCGATCGACCAGCGTTTGAATGCTTTCGGCGAACCGCACGGCCGATCGGGCATGACGGCTCCAATAGGAAGGATCGGCGTAAGTCGCTCCATCGGCCGCCTGACCTGTCAGGTTGGCGATGATCGCGGTTTTAGGCATTGAAAAACGAATCGTTTCGGCCACTTGGCGCAAAGGTTCGAGAATCGGATCCATCCGCTGCGAATGGAAAGCGTGCGAGGTGGCAAGCGTTTTCGACTTGATGCCTTCGCTCTCGAATCGAGCCAATAGCTCGCGCACCGCCGGCTCGTCGCCCGAGATCACGATATTTTCCGGTCCATTCAAGGCGGCAATGGCAACGCGGTCGGCATAGGATGCAAGTGCGGCGGATACTTGCGGTTCGGAGGCGAACACGGCCGCCATCAAGCCGCCCGACGGCAGCGAGGCCATCAACTTTGCCCGTTCGGCGATCAAACGCAATCCGTCTTCGAGCGAAAAAACGCCGGCCGTGCAAGCGGCGGCAAACTCGCCGACGCTGTGCCCCATGACCGCGTCCGGCTCGATGCCCCAACTGCGCCAAAGGGTCGCCAAGGCATATTCCACAGAAAACATCACCGGCTGCGTGTAGCCTGTCTGATCCAGAATCGTGCCTGCTTGCGGATCCAATAACGACAGCAAAGGCCGATCCAATTGTGACTTCAACACATCAGCGCAGGCGTCCATTGCCGCGCGAAATGTCGGTTGCGTTTCATACAACGATCGGGCCATTCCGGCATATTGAGCGCCTTGCCCCGTAAACAGAAACGCAATCCGGGGAGGACGGTCGGATTGT
>CAZNMP010000078.1:0-9564 GCA_964573875.1 uncultured Planctomycetaceae bacterium
CACTGGCAGAGCCAGTGGCACTCAAGCTGGAGCTTGGGAAACGAGGATGAAAAGCACACTGGCAGAGCCAGTGGCACTCAAGCCGGAGCTTGGGAACGAGGACAAATTTTTGCATGATTAACCAGGTGATGCTTAGAAAGGAGAGTGAGCAGGCAGCAGGGAGTTGGTGTAATAAGGAAAAATGGGAAAGGGGAAAGATGGAGGAGAAGTTGTTTTTCCGTTTTCCCTTTTTTCCTTTGTCTTACACATAACTTTAGTGGTACGGTAGTTACCAGGCTGCCAAGCGAGGAAACTTTACATGCCCAAGTATTCCGTCGATCAGATTCGCAACGTTGCATTTTGTGGACACGGTTCGGCCGGCAAGACGACGCTGGTTGATAAGATTCTAACCAGCACCGGCACGGTATCTCGGCTGGCGAGCGTGGATGACGGCACAAGCATCTGCGACTTCGATGAGGAAGAAAAGCAGCATCGCTACACGATCGAAGCCAGCGTCGTGCATTTCGATCAAGGGGGCAAGCATTTCAATTTGATCGATACGCCCGGCTATCCGGATTTCGTCGGGCAGGCGATTGGCGCATTGCGGGGCGTGGATACGGCCGCGATTGTGATTAACGCCCATTCGGGCATCGAAGTGAACACGCGGCGCATGTTCCTTGAGGCAAAGAAGGCCGGTCTGGGCCGGATGGTCATCATCAACCGGATGGATTCGGACAACATCGACTTCGAGACGTTGGTCGGCAATATCCAAGAGTTGTTCGGCAAGGGATGTGTTTTGCTGAATGTGCCGGTCGGACATGGCGCGGGGTTCCGCGGAGTGGTCAGCACGCTGAAACCGCCCGCCGACACCCAAGGGGCGTTGATCGATCCCTCGGAAATCAGCGACAATCTGCTGGAAACGATTATTGAAGTCGATGAAGCGGTGACGGAGCGTTATTTCGAGGGCACGCCGCCGACGGACGAGGAAGTTACGCAACTGATCGTTAAGGCCGTGGCCCAGGGCACGCTGATTCCGATCGTGTGCGTTTCAGGCAAGACGGGCGTCGGTTTACCGGAATTGATCGATGCGATGGCGCTTTGCGCTTTGCCGCCGAACGCGATTGTTCGCACGGCGAAGAATGCGGCCGGTGAAGAGGTCGAAGTGAAGGCCGACCCCGCCGGTCCGCTGGTTGCCCAAGTGTTCAAGACCCGCATCGACCCGTTCGTGCAGAAGTTGAATTTTGTGCGGGTTTTCTCGGGTACGTTGAAGAAAGATTCGACCGTGCCTGTGGTCGGCGTTCGGAAAGGCGTGAAGCTTACGGCATTGCTAGAGGTTCAAGCCGAGGAAACCTCGCCGGTCGACGAAGTGGGCCCCGGCGGGATAGTGGCCGTGGCGAAAGTCGAGGAATTGCATACGAAGTCGTCGTTGGGCGATTTGGCGATGCCGCCGATTCCGTTCCCGACGCCGATGGTAGGTTTGGCTGCCACGCCGAAAACCCGCGGCGACGAAGGCAAGCTGACGGGCGCGCTGCAGAAGGTTTGCGAGGAGGATTCGACGTTCCATCGCGATCTCGATCCTCAGACCAAGGAAATGGTCATCACCGGCATGAGCGAGTTGCATTTGCAGGTGATTCGCGAGCGACTGAAGCGTCGCGACAAGGTGGAAGTGGAAACGCGGGAGCCAAAGATTCCGTATCGCGAGACGATTCAGACCAATGCCGAAGGCATGTATCGCCATAAGAAGCAGACGGGCGGCCGCGGCCAATTCGGCGAAGTGCATATCCGGATGTATCCGTTGCCGATGGATGTGGATATCGAGGAATGGGCCAACAAGACCCGATTCCCCTCGCTCAAGGAAAAGCACTACGACGAAGCGAACAATTTTTTGTGGGTTGACTCGGTCGTCGGCGGCACGATTCCCGGTAACTTCATGCCGGCTATCGAAAAAGGCTTCCGTGAACGGTTGGAACGCGGCGTGATCGCCGGCTACAAGGTGCAAAACATTTGCATCGAGGTTCACTTCGGCAAGCATCACCCGGTGGACAGTTCGGAACAAGCGTTTAAGACAGCGGCTTCGATGGCGTTCCGCAACGTGTTCCAGCAGGCCAAACCGTCGTTGCTGGAGCCGATCGTGAAGATCGAAATCACGGTTCCGACCGGCAATGTGGGCGATATCAACAGCGATATGTCGGGCCGGCGCGGCCGCGTGTTGAGTATGGACTCGGCGGGCGGCGACCTTCAGACGGTCATTGCCGAAGTGCCGTTGGCCGAAGTGACCACGTATGCCCGCAGTTTGTCGAGCATCACCGGCGGCCGCGGCAGCTACACGATCGAGTTGAGCCATTACGACATCGTACCGGGCAACGTCTTGCAGGAGATTATTTCCAAGGCGCAGATGAAGGAAGAGGAAGAAGAGTAGTCGCTGGGCGATATGTTGTGATAAATTCGGGACGCCGCGTTCACGCTGGTCGTGGGTGCGGCGTCCCGCTGCATTTCTTGAGGTTTCGATGGATGTCGCAGCCCCTCCAGCATGCTTAATTTCTTGATAAACGTTTGGTATTTAGGAAATTTTAGCCCCGCTATTGTTGGGGGAAACGTTCTGATATAGTGGAACTTCATGACTGCGTCACACGACTGGCATTCGCTCTATCCCTTCCAATCCCACGAGATGATTCTCGATGGGCATCACTACCATTATCTCGACGAAGGCCAGGGGCCCGTGCTGCTCATGGTCCACGGCAATCCTACGTGGTCGTTTTACTGGCGAAATCTGATCCAACCGCTTGCAAAAAACTATCGGGTGATTGCCGTCGATCACATCGGTTGCGGACTTTCGGACAAGCCGCCGGCATCCGCGTATTCCTACCGGCTTGCGCAACGTATCGCCGACCTCGGCCGTTTTATCGAAAAGCTTGATCTACAAAAGATCACACTGATTGCCCACGACTGGGGCGGAGGCATCGGTATGGGGGCGGCCGTCGCCATGCCTGATCGATTCTCGCGGTTCATCCTGATGAACACAGCCGCTTTCCGCGCCGATCGCTGCCCTTGGCGCATCCGCGCCTGCCATATTCCCTTGTTCGGCCGATTGGCTGTGCAGGGGCTGAACATGTTCTCGCTGGCAGCCCTGCACATGGCTGTTGCCAAGCATGATCGAATGACGCCTGTGGTCCGTGCCGGCCTTCTGGCCCCCTACGATTCCTGGGCCCATCGCACGGCCGTCTATCAGTTCGTGCAAGATATTCCGCTCAAAACCAGCCATCCGAGCTACCAAACATTAGCAAATGTAGAACTCGGGCTCCCCCAATTCCGCCAACATCCCGTATGCTTAATCTGGGGAATGCAGGATTGGTGCTTCACCCCCTGGTTTCTCGACCGCTTTTTGGAATTCTTCCCGCAGGCCGAATCGCATCGCCTCGCCGACGCGGGCCATTATGTTGTCGAAGACGCCCATGAGCGAATCGTTCCAATCATTGAAACTTTCCTGGATAAATGGAGCAATCGAGTTAGTGACTAGCAATCGGCCATTTGTGGTCCGCATACCTCCGCAACCCTAATCCCTAATCCCTAATCCCTAACCAGCCCATGCCCAATTATCACATTCGCATCGCCAACGACGACCTGACCTTTTCCGTCGGTCACTTCATCACTTTTGAAGACGGCACCTGCGAGCAACTCCACGGGCATACCTATCACGTAACCGCCGAATTGTCCGGTCCTCTGAATCAAAACGGCTACGTCGCCGATTATCTTGCCGTCGGCGATATGTTGAAAGAAATCATCGTCGAGATCGACCATCGCATCATTCTTCCCACAGGCAATCCGGCCATCCGCATTGCTGTGCGCCAAGGCCAGATCGAGGTTACCTGGGGTGAACGCCGCTGGACTTTTCCGCAAGATGGCTGCCTGTTGCTACCGTTGGCGAACACGACAACCGAACTTCTTGCTCAATACATCGGTGAACAACTCACCGCCTCGCTCAAAACACTTGACTTGGTCCCCGACCTTCTCCGCATCGAGGTCAGCGAAAGCAGCGGTTTTTCGGCCGTCTGCGAATTGCCCTGACCAACGCTCAGCTATACGGATTCCAATTTATAGTTGCGCGGTGTCGCCTTTGCGAAGCCGCAAGCGATTTGCCGAACGTATTGGACGGTTGATGCGTTCAAATCATCGCAGTTTCGAATTGGGAACGATATTACGGCTTCCGTTGCGCGTTTTTTGTGAGAGAGGCAGGGGTGAGAGTACGTTGCCTGCCCATTGGTTATGCCCTGTAGCATAAACTTCTGCTCCCCAACCACCGTTTGTGGCTTTGTCCCTCCTGTGTGTGTGCAAGAAATGTCGTCTTGAGGGGGGTGTTTTCACAATACTTTTTTTGTTCGTTTTGCCCGCTCGTCTGCTTATTATAGATAGATGGGACTCTACAGCCGTACTTTTTAGGGGGGCTCGGGCAACAGTTTCGTGCTTGGCATGATTCAACCGGCTTCTTCATGGCAGACGATCTTAACCGCCGTTCCGAAAAAGACTCTCGCACAAGCGAATTTGTGCGATTGCTCGGGCTGCACGAGCAGGAGCTAAGCGGATACATCATCTCTCTGGTGCCCAATTGGGCCGATGCCGATGAGATTGCCCAAGAAACCAAGCTCCGCCTCTGGGAACAGTTCGAAAACTACGACCCAACCAAAGATTTCGGGGCCTGGGCGCGCACTATCGCTTATTTCCTGGTCCTAGCCTACCGAAAGCGATCCCAAAGAGCCTCGGCACGCTTCAGCCAGCAGTTCGTCGACCTCGTTTCTCACGACGCTGCATCGCTGGCCACCGAGGCATCTTCTCTTCGGCAAACCTTAAGCGACTGTATCGCTAAGCTGGGGCAATCCGCACGCGAATTGCTTTGGGCTTGCTACGCTGGAAAAGAATCCATCAAAGACGTCGCTCTTCGTTTGGGGCGTTCCGTTCGCGGCACGCAACATTCCGTCGCGAAAATCCGCACCGACCTTCAGCGATGCGTTGAATTGGCCATGCGCGAGGAGGAGCGATGATGAACGCTTTCGAATCGCCTCTGCCCGACGATCGCCTAAGCGAGTTGCACCAGCTTGCCACGGCCGCTCTCAACGAAAATCTCTCCGACGAACAAGCGGCCCGGCTCGACCAACTTGTTTGCCAAGACGAAGAATTCCGAAAACAATACATTCGCTACATGTACGTTTCATGGAACCTTCGCACTTGGGCGAAATTCCCCTTGGCCGACGACTCCGAAAGCCCGCTGCAACCCTCGGTGCCCGCTGATATTGATGAAGCATTGCTGCGTCAACTACAAGTCCCGTCGTCCGAGCCGGCGGCCCCTTCCGTTCCCTCTTTCCTTGGCAATTTCATTCACGGCACCATCGGCTTCTTCTCCCAGGAAGTGCCGTTTGCGATGTTGACTGCAACGATTATCACAAGTCTTGGCCTCTTGGCAGGCTCGTTCGTCTACGTTTCCCATCACGAGTCTACCGCCCAAAAGAGCCAACCGTCCTCGCCGTCCGTCGCAACTGTTTCCAATCCACAGTCCGAGTATGTCGGCCGAATAACGGGCATGGTTGATGTGAAGTGGTCCGACATCAACACCTCCACCGAACTCGGCAACGGCGTTTTTCTTGGCCGCAAGTATGCGTTGGCCTCCGGCCTAATGGAGATCACTTACCACTCCGGCGCCAAAGTCATCCTTCAAGGCCCCGTCACCTACAAAGTTGATTCCCCCACCGGCGGATTTCTTTCAGTGGGCAAACTGACGGCGAGGCTGGAGAAGAGGGGTTCAGAGGTCAGGGGGCAGGGGTCAGAGGTGGCAAATCATAAATCAGAAAGCATCAATCATAAATCTCCCGTCCCCGCCCTCACCCTAGCCCTCTCCCAAAGGGAGAGGGGACTGAACACTAATTCTCAATTCCAAATTCCTAATCCCCGGTCCCCAACCCCTAATCCTTCGTCTTCCCCCGCACTTGCGTTCGCCGTGCGAACGCCCACCGCCACGGTCACCGACCTCGGCACCGAGTTTGGCGTGGAGGTTCGAGACTCCGGCGCTACAACAGCCCGCGTATTCCGAGGCGTCGTCGAGTTGAAAACGAACGGCGATAGCAAACGCCCCTCGCAAACCATTCGTCTCTTGGCCGACGAATCGGCCGAGGTCGAAAAGGTAGAACAAAACGGCATTGCCAATTACAACGTACTGCGCAACCATACTCGCAAAGTCACCTTTACCCGGGATATTTCTGAAAAGGCACTGATTCAAATCGATCTAGCCGACGTGGTCGCAGGCGGATCGGGCTTGGGTAATGCATCCAACCGCGGCATTAATCCCCAAACCGGCGCGATTCAGATCAGTCCGGCCGCAACGACGCCAGATTTTAATCTTCGCGGCGATGGCCTTTACCATCGGGTCGAAGGGTTGCCCATGGTCGATGGCGTCTTTATTCCAGCAGGCAATAAAGGTCCTGTTCAACTCGATTCGGCAAATCACACCTTCGAGTTTTTACTCGAAACCGACAACTCCACACAGGGCTACATCTGGACATTGGGCAACGGTGCAGCCAATTCCGTTCCGAAACTCGACAACGGTGACTTCGAGAGTCCGCAAATCCGCGACCTGGTTTATTCGCCTCCGTTCCGTAACCCCGGACTTTCAGGAACCGGAAAATGGATTTTTGGCCCCTCAGGCGGCAAGGCTTATGCCGGCTTTACAACTGCCAACAGCGCCATGGGACTCCTTCACTCCTTCGGCAATCAATGTGCCTTCATTCAGGGAACCGGCGATTTTTCACAAAAAATCGATGGTTTCCAAGCAGGCACTTACATCATTAGTTTTTATGCCGAAAGTCGCGACCGTCACACCAATCCCCTGCGGGTGAAAATCGACGATAAACCATTAACCTTTAACGGCATCGCATCGGCAAAACCGCTCGCGGCCGGCAACTCAATGCAGCAGTTTACAAGCGATCCATTCACCGTCACCGCAGGCTCCCACACATTATCTTTTGCCGGCACGGTTCCTTTCCAAGACAGTGATGACCGCACTACGTTTATCGACGACGTCGCCTTGTGGAACGCTGGGCAATTTCCCGCCGAAATGGGCGGCGTTGATTTTGCAGGAGTAAAACACGCGACGTTAATGCTGTTTGCCAACAAAGGCATTACCTTTGACCTGGAAGCTGTCCGCCATCGTTATCCCGGCTGCCATCTCCTTCGCTTCGTCGCCTATGTTGGCAATACCGAAGACATCCAGCATCATCAGCATCCCATTTCGGCCGACGTCTGGGCATTCGTCGATGGCCGAAAACGTTTCCAATACGGAAGTCTCTGTTGTTGGAACAGCCCGCAAAAAATAAGCATCCGCCTAAGTGAAAACGACCGGTTCCTGACCCTCGTCAGCACGGAATCCATCCACGGCAAAAACGGCGGATGGATCGTTTTCGGCGACCCCACTTTGGAAATGCTGCCAACAGCCGGTAAATAGAAGATGAGAATACAAAACATAACAATTCAACGTTCGCCTTTTAGCCGGGCCACTTGTCTCGGAGAAACAGGATCGCCAAGCACGGTGCTTGGCGATGATTTACCCCTCTCTTTTCAGGAGAATAATGTCATGAGAGTGCGAAAGGTAGCAATGTGCTTGGTTCTCGGAATAGCGACTGCTTGGAGCCAAGCTGCTTCGGCCACTACGATTACCGTAGGCAACGCCGGCTTCGAGACGAATCAGATCAGCGGCTTTGCGTACACACCTGATTTTGGTCCCTTAACTAACACGGGCGAATGGACGTTCGGAGCATCAGGCGGTGCGTCCTTTGACGGATACGCAACTGCCGGCAGCGCCATTTGTACCGGCCAGGCAATCGACAACCAGTGCGCATTTTTGCAAGGCACCGGCAGTTTCTCGCAAGAAATCAGTGGATTCACTGCCGGCAACTACACCGTCAGCTTCTACATCGAGGGTCGCGGAATGGGCTCTACGGAAGATGGAACACCCATCAACGGCGGCCAGCCCATCACGGTCACGCTTGGAGGCAAAACACTGACCTTCAGCGGCATCGGAACGGTCTCTCCAACCTCCACATCCCAAATGATTCAAGTCACCAGTGATTCCGTTACCTTGACGGCGGTAACAAACACCCTCACCTTTGCCGGCACGGTTCCCTTTGGCGTCACGGATCTTACCACCTTGATCGATAACGTTAGCATCCAATCCATCCCCGAGCCATCTACGATTATGTTACTCAGTACCGGATTACTCGGCTTGGTCTGCTATGCATGGCGGAAAAGAAAGTAAATACATCGAATACTGGACGGCGGATGGCGGATGTACGCAATACGCTGTATCCCCATCCGCCCGTCCTTAATTATCGAGGGGAGATGTTGTATGTCCGCAAATCCACCATTCAAAATCCACCATTTCAAATCCGCATTTACCCTCGTGGAACTGCTTGTCGTCATCACGATCATCGGCATCCTCATCTCGCTTTTATTGCCCGCGGTGCAATCGGCGCGCGAGGCTGCTCGGAGGCTGCAATGCAGCAACAATTTGAAACAAATGGGATTGGCGGCCCTCAATCACGAGCAAGCACAAGGATTTTTACCAACGGGCGGCTGGGGCTATTATTGGGTCGGAGATCCTGACTACGGATTTGGCATGAAACAGCCCGGTGGATGGTTCTACAACATTTTGCCCTATATCGAACAACAAGCTTTGCATGATCTGCAAGTGGGCAAAACAACCTCGACAAGTCCCACCCGCAAAGCCGCTGCGGCCCAGATGGTCGGCACACCATTGGCCGCCACGATCTGCCCAAGCAGGCGGCCGGCTGTCGCCTATCCGACTTGGCAAACCACTTCAACGCCGTATCATACCGATCCGCTTACCAACGTCGGGAAAGCCGACTATGCCGCCAACGGCGGCGATTACTATACAGATCCATCCTACGGCGGTTGGGACGGCGGCGGACCCAAAGATATTGCAAGCGGACAAGCATCGACCGCCGCCGCCAAGTTCGGCGGAGTTGCCAAACTGGCCAATGGAATCGCCTATTGCGGCAGTCAAGTAACCATTGCCCAAGTGATCGATGGAACCAGCAATACCTGCTTGGTCGGCGAAAAATACCTGATGCCTGACTATTATACCAGTGGAGAAGACGGCGGCGACAACGAAAACATGTTGATGGGCGATAATGAAGATATTATTCGCTGGACTTCGGCCTCCTTAATCCTGTCCCAAGACCGGAGCGGCGACGGCACCGGCCATCGTTTCGGAAGTGCTCATGCCGCCGGCTTCAATATGGCCTTTTGCGATGGCTCGGTCCGCTCGCTAAGCTATTCCATCAATCCGGCCACATTTAGTTGCCTCGGCAACCGCAAAGATGGACAAGCGATTGATGGGAGTCAGTTGTAGGGAGACTGTTTGCGGACAGTTTACGGCGGTCAGCTATCAGTCGGTCGGCACGAAAGTCGGCAGGGGGCATAATGCCGGATGTCATGTACGGAGCATGGCCTGCGAGACCGTGAGGCCCGCAATACAGCCTGGCAGGGTGGTGTGATGCTGGCCCGATGGTGCTATGTTTCGGT
>CAZNMP010000079.1:0-9525 GCA_964573875.1 uncultured Planctomycetaceae bacterium
CATGCTGGGAGCCATTCTAACCCAAAACACCAGTTGGCAAAACGTCGAGCGGGCGATTTGCAATCTCCGCGATGCCGATCTGCTCGAACCGCACGCCCTCTACGAGGTGCCTGTCGAAGAACTCGAACAACTGATTCAACCGGCCGGTTATTTCCGCGTCAAAGCCCGGCGGCTGCGCAATCTGCTCGAATTCCTCATTGATCGCTATGATGGTTCGCTCGACGCGATGTTCGCCGTCGGCCTGCCCGACCTCCGCGAGCAATTGTTGGGCGTCAACGGAATTGGTCCTGAAACCGCTGATTCGATTTTGCTCTACGCCGGCGGACTGACCAGCTTCGTCGTCGATGCTTATACCTATCGCGTATTCTCGCGCCACGGCTGGATCGATTTCGACGCCGACTACCATCAGATCCAAGACTATCTCCAAAGCGGCCTGCCGCAAGACGCTCAACTGTATAACGAATATCATGCACTATTGGTGCGTCTTGGAAAAGATTTCTGCAAAAAAACAAATCCCAGATGCAAGGAATGCCCGCTCTATAAGATGCTGCCGAAGGGTGGGCCACTTGTACCGGAATAGTGTTTGACACACGCACCAAAAACTTCAGTAGGCAATAATACCGCGACACAACAAGCTGGAATACCGTGACATAAAAAGTTTAGCGGTCGCCGGCACGGCGACCCGAACGGGAGACTAGTATTAATGATTATCGCATACCACGCCATATTCACAACCTATGGCACATGGCTACCCAATGATCCCCGGGGATCTTATTCAAAAGCCATTTACAACGCTGAACTGGCTCAATTACGCGATATTCACTATGGTCGTCAATGTCCTCAACCGGATCGAGGAACAATGCGACATTTTCGTGCAGCCGCTAGGCCAAGATTGTCCCAACCACCTTTATACCTTACCAATGAAACACGCATTGTTGTCGCTAGCGCCTTTGCCGACGTAGTCGCTCGGTTACATTTGAATATTGCGGCATGCGCCATCATGAATGATCATGTGCATCTATTAACATGGCGATCGAAGCACACCATTGAATACATTGTCAATCAATTAAAAGGTCGTGCAACCTTGGCCCTTCAATTGGAACATACACCATGGACAAAAGGGTGTTGGAAAGTATTTGTCAACGATGAAACAGTGCTTCGAGTCGCTGCAAATTATGTTAACGCAAACCCCGAATCGGCGAACCTAAGACCACAAAATTGGAGTTTTGTTACGCCATTGCCGCTGGACGACTAGGCCGCCGTACCGGCGGCCGCTAAACTAGGTATTGTCCCAACTAACCATCCATTACCATTTATTTGACGATCACCAACATAATACCACTGTAAAGTTCGAACCCCTGCTTGGTGGTCGCCGACCGGGGGCGACTAGAATTCCATGTCACTCTTTGATGCCTCGGAAGCCGCCAATCGACAACTCGCACAGCCTTTAGCGGCGAGGATGCGCCCGCGAACGCTCGAAGAGTTCGTGGGCCAACGCCATTTCCTGGGCGAGGGGAAACTCCTGCGCCGTCTGCTGGCTGCCGACCGCTTGGGCTCCGTGATTTTCTACGGTCCACCGGGCACCGGCAAAACAACACTCGCCCGCCTGCTGGCCGGCGCTACTCGCAGTTATTTTTGTCAGATCAGCGCGGTCACCAGCGGCGTTAAAGAGTTACGCGAGGTGCTGGCCGCTGCCTACGACCGTCTCTCCGCCTCCGGCCAGCGAACGCTGTTGTTCATCGACGAAATTCACCGTTTCAATAAAGCCCAACAAGATGTTTTGCTGCCCGACGTGGAAGAGGGCGTTGTCATCTTGGTGGGCGCAACCACCGAAAATCCGTTCTTCACGATCAACAGCGCGCTGGTAAGCCGTAGCCGCGTTTTCCAATTTGAGCCGCTTTCGACCGACGACATCAAACAATTGATCCGCCAAGCCCTGGCCGATAAAGAACGTGGACTGGGCCGCCGCCAAATCCATTTGCACGACGACGCCTTGGACTTTCTTGCCGAAGTCAGCGATGGCGACGCCCGCCGCGCCCTCTCGACGCTCGAAGTCGGCGTGCTCTCAAGTCAAGGATCGCCGATCGAGTTTACGCGGCAATTGGCCGAAGAATCCGTCCAGCGCAAGGCGGTGCAATACGATCGCCAAGGCGATTCGCATTACGATGCGATCAGCGCGCTGATAAAAAGCATCCGGGGCAGCGATCCTGACGCTTCGCTCTATTGGCTTGCCCGAATGCTTGAAGGCGGCGAAGACATTCGCTTCCTGGCTCGGCGCTTGGTGATTCTGGCCAGCGAGGACGTGGGCAATGCCGATCCGGCCGCGCTCCCCTTGGCCGTTGCCGCCGCACACGCCTGCGAATTGGTCGGTTTGCCGGAATGCCAACTCACGTTGGCCCAGGCGGTCACTTACTTGGCGTGTGCTCCCAAATCAAACGCCGCCACCGTCGGCATCGGTGAAGCCCGGGCCGACGTGCGCGAGGGCCGGCTATTGCCTGTGCCCGTCCACTTGCGCGATTCGCACTACGGCGGCTCTAAACGGCTTGGCCACGGCGAAAGCTACCTGTATGCCCACGACCAGCCGGGCGCCGTTGCCGCGCAGGATTACCTCGGCGTCGAGCGAGAGTATTATCGCCCCACCGACCGTGGATTCGAGCAGGAACTGGCCAAACGCCTCGCTGCCATTCGGGCCATTTTGCACCCCAAAAAATAGCCCTTTCCACAGCCGGTGGAAACGCCTATCCACATCCGCCCGCGACGCATATAATAGGGTGGCTGTTTATTGACTTTCTAGGGAAAAGACCTCATGGAACACGAACTCATCGACCGGGCCGAAGCCATCCAACAGCGGATCCTGCAACTGCGGGACTCTCTTTGACTACGCAGAAAAACAAGCCAAGGCAAAAGAGGTCGAACAGCAGATGACCGCCCCCGATTTCTGGGGCAACCAGGAAAAAGCCCGCGAGGTCGTCGCCCAGCTCAAGGGGCTGCGGAGTGTGCTGAAGCCCCTGGAAGAAATCCTGAAAGCGGCCGACAATTTGGCCACGTTGGTCGAAATGGCCCAGGAAGACGAGGATCTGGCGACCGAAGTGCCCGCCGAGCTCGCACGCATGGAGCATGATCTCGACGAGCTCGAAACGAAGGCTCTGTTGAACGGTCCCGTTGATCCCAATCCGGCGATCATGACCATTAACGCCCGCGACGGCGGCACCGATGCCAACGACTGGGCGGAAATGCTCCTGCGGATGTATATCAACTGGGCCAAGGAAAACGAATACGACGCCGAAATCCTCGACCGCCAAGACAACGAAGAGGCCGGCATCAACAGCGCCACGGTCGTCATTCGCGGCCCGATGGCCTACGGATATCTTAAAGGTGAAGCCGGCATCCATCGCCTCGTCCGCATCAGCCCTTTCAACGCCGAAGGCAAGCGGCAGACCAGCTTCGCCGCCGTCGATGTTTCGCCCGAAGTGGCCGATCAGGGCATTATCGACATCCCCGACTGCGACATCGAGGAACAAGTGTTCAGGGCAAGCGGCCCCGGCGGGCAGCACGTCAACAAAACGTCGAGTGCCGTCCGGCTCATCCACAAACCGACCGGCATTGCCGTGGCATGTCAAAGCGAGCGCAGCCAGCATAAAAATCGCTCGACCGCGATGAAGATGCTCCGTGCCCGGCTGGCCCGCATCGAAGAAGAAAAACGCGAAACCGAACAGGCGCTCAAGTACAACCAGATGCCCAAGGTGGGTTTCGGCTCGCAAATTCGCAGCTACTTTTTACATCCCGATCAACGCATCAAGGACAGCCGCACCGGCTACAGCGAAACGCAGTTTCACAACGTCCTCGACGGCCATATTCAAGGTTTTTTAGACGCTTACCTGCGTTATCGGGCTGGAAAAGAGTAAAAAAGTCATCGCGTACCGTGGGGCAATCATCAGCAAGCCCCTAAACAAAAGAAGGGGAGATAACGGGATTGCCCCCTTCTGACAATCGTGCTACATTGCGGCTCGATGCGTTCCCCTTTTCTTGAAAAGAACAGAAACCACTTTTCTCGACGAGGTTGCCGTGACCGCCGAAGATTTCGAAAAACTGAAGCAGCAATTTGCCGGCAAACGGGTGTCGGTCGATCCTCGCTGGCCGGAATTGGTCCGGCTGAGCAATGCCCAAGGCCGAGTCGTTGCAATGAACCGCAACGGCCGTGCTCTGGTGCAATTCGACGGCGCCGACCAGGCGTGGCACGACCTCGACCCTGAGTTTCTTCATTTGGAGCCCTCGCTATGAGCACAAATAACATCGATCTTCAAGCTCTCGACCGCGACCTGCAAGCCTTTGCTCAGCAAGAAAAACAACGCGGCTGGTGGTCGAGAAATTGGCTCTGGTTCGTCCCCACGCTGTTGATCGTCTTGTTCATCTGCTGCTGCGGCGGGCCTGCCTTGATTGGATTCAACATTGCCAGCAAGGCTCTGCGTTCCGGCCCTTATGAAACCGCCATGCAAAAGATTCTGGCCGACCCAACCCTGAAGCAAGAATTGGGCGAACCGATTGAAGAAGTCTCTTGGATCCCCGCGGGAAGGCTCGAATTCGAAAACGACCGCGGCGAAGCCGATCTGCGGTTCGACCTGTCCGGTCCCAAGGGGCAGGCAAAAGCCCACATGCAGGCGCGATGCACCAATGCAAAATGGGAGCTAACAGTGCTCGAAGTAACGCTTGCCTCGGGCAAAACGATCCAGCTTTTGACCGATGACGGCAATGACGCGCCCGCCTTCAAAGCCACGAAACCGGCCGGCGGCAAGCCCGAGGCCAAAGGCCCCGCCCCCGAGCTGAACTTCTCGATCCCCTCCGACGACAACGGTCCCGGAAAATAGCCGCCCATTCGTCGGCGATTTGCAGAAATCTTGTTGGAGTCATCCTGCGTTTTCAGTAGGGCGGGTCGAGCGAAGCGATGGCCCGCCTTGAATTCTTCGCAAAACGGCGGGCCATCGCTTCGCTTGACCCGCCCTACGCCTTTCCCAGATTCAACAATTGATTACCCTGCCGCTCGTCGGCGGTTTGCAGAAATCTTGTTGAAGTCATCCTGAGCGGTAGCGAAGGATCTGCCAGGTTGTCTACGTTTAGGACAACAGAACCACCAAAGAGATGCCGTCTTTGCATGAATGGGCGGCAAACAGAAAAATCCTCGCTCTGCAAGATACCCCCACCACAGTGGCAATACTTGACAACATTGGTGGGGATTCTAAAATTGCATAGAGCCTCTTAAGTAGCGGGATCCCGTTCCACCAAGGAGCCGTATCATGCCGGTAAGAAAACTCAAGGAATTCCTGGACGCGCAGCAGATCAGATACGTCACCATCAACCACTCGCCGGCGTATACGGCACAAGAGGTTGCGGCCTCGGCCCATGTGCGAGGCAAGGAGATGGCCAAAACGGTGATGGTCACGCTGGACGGCCGCATGGCAATGGCCGTCTTGCCTGCCTCGCAAAAAATCAGCTTTGATCTGCTAGGCGAAGCCTCGGGCGCGGGCAATGTCCAGCTTGCCAGCGAGCAGGCTTTTCGCGACATGTTTCCCGGTTGCGAAGTCGGCGCCATGCCGCCGTTTGGAAACCTCTACGACATGCAAGTGTACGTTTCCAAGCGATTGTCTGAAGACGAGGAGATCGTCTTCAATGCCGGCTCACATACCGAATTGATTCGCTTGGCCTATAAAGATTTCGACCGATTGGTGAAGCCGAAAGTGGCTCGAATCGCCTACGGCGAATAACCGATCGATCGAGTCGGGTCAAGGTTTCGGTTGTGAAACGCGATACGCCTTGCTCGTTTCGTAGCCGCGCAGACGTTCTTGTATTTCGCGGGCGAGGGATTCTTTCTGTTCTTTTTCGGCCAAGGCAAGAGCTTGCCTCGCGGCATTCCTGGCGTCCGTAAATCGTCCCGCTGCCGCATAGGCGGCCCCTAGGACGTCATAAATTCTTGGCGATTCGTCCATCGCCACTTCGGATGCCAACTTGGCATACAATATCGCATTCTTCGCATTGCGGACCTTGGCATCGGGATGCGTGGCCAATACCCAGGCAAGATTATCCAGGGCAAGCGATATATGAGGCGGTGCGGCAGGCGAAAAACCATAGGCCGACTCCATGCCGCCTACGGTCGAAAGCAACGAGGCGATGAGATGGTAGCCCAGGGGACGCGACGGTGCGAGTGCCACGACCTGACGAAAATCAGCCAGGGCCTCTTGCACTTTTTGTTGTTTTCCGTAGACGGCTCCGCGTTTCCAATAGGCCTCGATCTGCCCCGCATCCAAATCGATTGCACGGTTGAAATCCTGGAGGGCTTTGTCCATTTTCCCCAGTTGGACGTACAAAATTCCACGATTGACGTAGGGTTCCGCCAAATCCGGTTTTATAGCAATCGCGCGGGAAAAATCCTCCATCGCCCGCTTCTTGTCCTTCCGCTGGATATACAACATCCCGCGAACATTGCAGGCCAGTGCATTCTTGGGCTGCAATTCGAGTCCCCGGTCATAGTCCTGAATGGCCAGGGTGATTTGATCCATGTTGCCGTATATTTTGCCGCGGCACCAATACAACCAAGGATCCGTGGGCTGAACGGCGATTGCCTGGTTGCACCTTTGAATCGCCTGCATCGGATCGGTGGGCATGATCTGAAAGCTGGTCGGCGGCATCGTGCGCATCTCTTGCCGGACAGGTTCCAGAAGATCATTGTAGCGACCTAAATTCATATTCCAAATCGCGGCCAGTCTTTCCCAACTCCACAGATCGCCGCGAATAATCAATGCCAGATGGTCGTAGTATTCCGCCAAGCCGGCCGGCTGCAATGTATTTTTGCCGCTTCGCACGGTCTCGATATAGCGCGAAGGTATCACTCGCGTATAATGCCCGACACGCCAAAACAAATCACGCGCCGGCGGCAACCGAGCCATGAGCGAATCTGCCAGCCCAAAAGCATCGATGCCGTAGACCTCAGGCCCCGCATAATACCCCCAAAAGCCGATACAACTGCCAACCATGCAAGCCTTCGTTTGCTCGGCGGCCAGTATCTTTTGCACATTTTCGCCGTCCGTCACCCAAGGAAAATCGGGGAAGGGCCTATCGCTTATTTCCAGGGCACGAAGCAAACCCGTTCCCTCATAGTAGTGTGCCCGTTCATCGCAAATGCCGCGTTCCGCAACGATTTTCGGATAAATCTCCTCGGGGGTTTCTCCATAATCGACCGCATTGGAAAAAAGCAATGCCACGCAAAATACTCCCAGCACGACAATGCCTGCGATGCCGGCTCTCTTCGCGCGCATCGATTCCCAACGAAACGAGCTCAGTAAACACACGGCGGCCAAGAGCGGAGCCGTCAGAAACCGGCCGCTCATGAAATCGCCGCCGATTTTCACGATGTACAACAAATAAACGAAAATACCCAATGCCGCAAAGATGTGCCGAACACTTTTTTGCCGGTAAGCGACGACCAAAGCGCCGACAATCGTCGCCAGCGTGATCGGATCATGCTTCAGCGAGTTCCAAAGATAATAGCTTCCCTGGAGGGCTAACGTCGAGGATAGGATGCCGGTATTCAGCTTGGCATAGGCCGTATTGGGGAAAGGAAACCCATAGTAAATCAACGAAAAACCCATCCAAATAAAAATCGGAAGCGAACCGGCCGCCATCCGCCAAAAACATCCCCATGTTCTCTGCCGGTAGAGAACGTAAAGAAGCGCCGGCAAAAACAATAGCAGCGAATCCATGCGGTTTACCGCGGCCAGGGCCGCGAGCAACGACAAAACAAATGGTTTTTCTTTCGAATTCTCCTGATCGCCTGTCTCCGCAAAGTAGATCCACAAGAAAAACACCAAAATCAGATGCGTCAGCGGATTTTCCAAGCCTGAGGTCGAATAGTCGATGAAACAAATCGAAAAAGTCAGCACCAAAACGCCCAACGCCGCGGTGATCCATGATTGGGCTACTTTCCAGGCGAACAAAACCGCCACGGCCATGGAGAGAACCATCGAAAATACAAGCGCCGTGTAATAGGCCTCGTGCGTGACGCTGTAAAATCCCGCAAATAACAACAGCCAAAGCGGATGCGTATAGGCCTGCACACGTTCCTGCACGTTCCATGTCAGCCCGTAGCCGTTCACGAAGTTGTCGACGACGCGAAACGAAATATACGCATCGTCGCAAAGCCAGGCCGTGCGGAATACAAACGCCAAGAACAAGAGGAGCGCCAATACAGGCGGGACATGTCGCAGCCATCGAACGTTGGTCATGGCAACACATCCCTGCGGCGAAAAGAAAAGCCAGTCACGGCTAAGCGGGAGATCCTTCTCCTGCGCATCACTCAAAGTACGTTGCGCCGCCGGCTTTGCCGACGCGGCGTGTTTTTTCAATGGGTTATGCGGAGCATAACCGACGTGCCTTAGGCCCTGGTCGAACCTGATCGGCCGAAGAGCTAGCTATTCCGCAACTTCCCAACGATCAAGGAACCATTGTGCCCGCCGAAACCGAAGCTGTTCGACATGGCCACCGAAATCGCACGTTGCCGAGCTTGATTCGGCGTGTAATCTAAATCGCACAAGGGATCGGGCGTTTCGTAGTTGATCGTCGGCGGAATCACGCCGTCGCGCAGAGCTAAGAGGCAGAAAATCAACTCCACGCCGCCGCTGGCGCCCAACAGATGGCCCAACTGGCTCTTCGTGCTCGACACGCTCAGCTTGTAGGCATGATCCTTGAAGACGCTTTTCATGGCCGTCGTCTCGGCCTGATCGCCCAGCGGGGTGCTGGTTCCGTGCGCGTTGATGTAATCCACATCCGTCGGGTTGACCCTAGCGTCTTTCAACGCCTGGGTCATTGCGTAGGCTGCGCCGATGCCGTCTTTGTCGGGGGCGACGATGTCGCCGCCGTCGCAACTGCACCCGTAACCGTAGACTTCGCCGTAGATCTTGGCCCCGCGCGCCTTGGCGTGTTCCAATTCCTCAAAGACCAAAAGGCCCGCACCTTCGCTCAATACGAAGCCGTCGCGATCGCGGTCAAACGGGCGGCTGGCATGCGTAGGATCGTCGTTCCGCTCGGAAAGCGCACGCATCGAGGCAAACGCACTCAGACCGATGTGGGTCAGCGCGCCTTCGCTGCCGCCGGTAACCATCACATCGACCTCGTCGTCGCGAATCAGTTTGTAGACGTCGCCCATCGCATTGGTAGCGCTGGCGCAGGCTGTGACCACCACTTGATTCGGACCTCGCAATCCGTATTGAATCGCCAAATGCGCGCTGGCTGCGTTTCCGATCAATTTGGGAATGGTGAAAGGGGAAACCTTATCGGGCCCCCTTTCCAACAGGCGATCGTGCTGGATCTCGATTGTCTCGAGGCCGCCGATCCCTGCTCCCAAAATCACGCCGCAGCGATAGGGAGCTTCCTTGGAAAAGTCGATCCCTGAATCCCGAACGGCGTCAACGCCGCCGACCTGTGAAAACTGCACGAAACGATCGTACCGCTTGACGCCTTTTGCTTCGAGATAGCCAT
>CAZNMP010000080.1:0-9498 GCA_964573875.1 uncultured Planctomycetaceae bacterium
GGCCGCCGTACCGGCGGCCGCTAAACTACAGGGCCGTATCGACGGCTGCTAAACTGCTGTGGAATACACACACATTCCGGGAGCTGTTAGCTCCCGGCTAAACTTGTGCAATTCGCGCGTATTCCGGGAGCCGTTAGCTCCCGGCTGCATCATTGTGCATTTTGTGGTCTGCGGACAAACCGCCATAATCCGTTCCTGCACCCCGTTCTAGCCCCACACCCTGGACAAACGGGCCGTTATCCGCGAAGATGGCGGATTATGCCGTATAGTGATTTTGATGTTCATTCTCTGGCCCGGTATCTGCATTTGGCCCCCCAGCAAGTGGTGAAATTGGCCGAACGGGGGAAATTGCCGGGCAGGAAAGTCGGGGGCGAGTGGAAATTCTCGAAACCGGATATTCACCACTGGTTCGAGAACCGCATCGGGCTGTCGGACGAGTTGGAGCTGATCGAAGTCGAGGCGGTGTTGCAGCGGTCGTCGCCGGTTGAAGACGAGCAAGAGGTTTGCATCGCGGAGTTGTTGCCGCGCGAGGCGATTGCCGTGCCGCTGTTGGCCCGAACTCGCAATTCGGTCATTGATTCGATGGTGGAACTGGCATCTCAGACCGGTTGGCTCTGGGATGTGAAAGAGATGGCCGAGGCGGTTAAAGCCCGTGAAGACATGCACACGACGGCGCTGGAGAACGGCGTTGCGTTGTTGCACCCTCGGCGTCCGATGGCAAAAATCCTTGGTCAGTCGTTTTTGGCGCTCGGCTGCACAAGCTCCGGCATTCCATTTGGTAGTGATGCCCCTCTGACCGACGTTTTCTTTTTGATCTGTTCGATGGAGGATCGAGGGCACTTGCGCGTTTTGGCCCGGTTGAGCCGTATCTTGACCGCGCCAGGATTTTTGGATGCCCTGCGCCAAGCGACTTCGGCCGACGAGGTTCATCGGTTGATCGAGGAGACGGAGGCTAGGCTGGGGGAGTAGGGATTGGAGATTTGGTGATTTGGTGATTTGGTGATTTGGGATTTCGGGATTTGGGATTTCGGGATTTGTAGTCCGGTTCCGTCTGCTGCTGGGAGAGTGGTAGGGTAGGGATGCGTTAGGTTTGCCAGCCGTATACTGCTGCCAACCGCCCTCACCCCCGGCCCCTCTCCCGCAAGCGGGCGAGGGGAGGAGGAGCAGGGATTTGGTGATTTCGGGATTTGGGATTTGGAGTTCGATTCATTCTGCTGCTGGGAGAGTGGTAGGGTAGGGATGCGTTAGGTTTGCCAGCCGTATACTGCTGCCAACCGCCCTCACCCCCGGCCCCTCTCCCGCAAGCGGGCGAGGGGAGATTGCTGATTTCGACCACTATGCACTAATCACTATCCACTAACCACTGATCACTGATCACTAGTACGTCTTTCATGATGTTGTTGCGGGTTGCATTTCCCTGCGAAGCCGCAAGCGGCTTTTTTGATGGCAACAACTTTTTGAACAGCGTATTAACCACTAACCACCAGCCACTAGCTACTTATGCCGCTTACGATTCTACTGCTTGGCAATATGGACCAGACGGAGTTCCGTGATGCGCGGCAGTGTATGGATCGTTGGGCAACGGTACATCAGGCGTTAAGCGTCGAGGCGGCGGCGATTATGCTGACCGAGGGGCGGATTGTTCCCGATGTGATCGTTGTTGCCCAGGCGTTTCCGGGGCAGTTTTCGCATCAAGCGGTAGATCGGTTGCGGCGTCTTGCGCCTGTTGCGCGATGGATCGGCCTGATGGGAAGCTGGTGCGAAGGCGAGATGCGCACAGGTTCGCCGTGGCCCGGCGTTGTGCGGACCTACTGGCATCAATGGGCGGCACGTTGCGAGTGGGAATTTCGCCGCATGACAGATGCGCGGCTTTGTTCCTGGGCGTTGCCGCCTACGGCTTCCGAGGAAGAGCGGCTGCTGGCCGATACGGATAGTTCAAGCTCGCGTTCCGAGATGTTTGTGCAAAAAAAGTCGCCCCGCGGCTTGCTATTGATCCGAACGCCATCGAATGAGACGGCCCACTGGTTGGCAGCCGCTTGCCGAAGTCGCGGCTTTTCGACGGTTTGGCAGCGTGAAGCGGCTTCCGCACGGGTAGAGGGAGCCACGGCGGTGTTGTTCGACGCTTGTGAAATGGGCGAACGCGAATGCGAGGAATTGCAGCGATTGGCCAACTCCGTGCAGCCCGCGCCGGTCATCGCATTGCTGGGTTTCCCGCGTGTCGAAGACCGTCGGCGCGCCTTGGCCTCGGGAGCGAAAGAAGTGCTTTCGAAGCCGCTGATGTTGAATGATTTGTGGGAGATTACCGAGGAGAGGGAACGGGAATGTTCAACTTCCAAGGTTCAATGTTCAAGATAGTGGCTAGTGGATGTTGGATGGTGGATGGTGGATAGGAAGAATAACTAAATCCCGAAATCCCAAATCACCAAATCCCAAATATCGAGCTTTAAGCTTTTCCGTTCTCGTATTTGCCGAAGACCATGCGGCCGGCGCTGGTTTGGAGCACGCTGGTGACGGTGACGGGAATGGTTTGGTTGATATGCTCGCGACCGCCCTCGATGACAACCATTGTGCCGTCTTCAAGATAGCCGACGCCTTGGCCTTGTTCTTCGCCCGCTTTGACGACGCGAACGTCGATTTTCTCGCCTGGCAGAAAGACGGGCTTCATGGCGTTGGCCAGATCGTTGAGATTGACGACCATTACGCCTTGCAACCGGGCTACTTTGTTCAGGTTGTAATCGTTTGTGACGAGCTTGCCTTGGAGCAGTTTGGTGAGCGCGACCAATTTGAGATCGACGGTCAGGCCGGCCAACTCGGGCGGATCGTGTTCGTAGATCACCAACTCGACGTCATGGTTGGAGCGGAGGCGGTTCATGATATCGAGCCCGCGACGGCCGCGGCCGCGGCGCAGGCGGTCGGAACTGTCGGCGATGCCTTGTAGTTCGGCCAGCACGAATTTCGGCATAACAAGTTGTCCGTCCAAGACGTGGGTTTCGACCACGTCGGCGATGCGGCCGTCGATCACGACGCTGGTGTCGAGGATGCAAGGCTTGGCGCCTTTGGTTTCTTTGACGAACTCGACATAAGGAATGACGAATCGAAAATCGTCTTTCGTTTGCATCAACAAACTGATGCAGACATAACACATGACCATGCCGATGACCAGTTGGATCGGATCGCGATATTTATCGATAGGAAGCGAAATGAGAGCGAAGCTGATGATCCAAGTCATGAACAGGCCGACCAACATCCCGAAATAAACCGAGGTGATGGTAGCCAATTGCTTTTTCCGAATCGCCACATCGAGCGCGATGACGCCGAGGGCGGTGAAAATGGCGCCCCCGAACAACGCCCAGGCTTTCCAGGCGGGATCCTCGGGTGTAAAGCTAGTTCTGGTGAACGATACGCCGAGGCCGATCGCCACGAGAACCAATACGCAACGTAAGATAGTTAGTGCCATGTAAGAATATACCTCCGAATACGGTTGCCCGTCTAAAATGGCGCATACTTTTTCGGTAAAGTAGTACGGAGTCGCTTAGTAGAAACCTAGGATACCCCCCATCATTCTTGGATGTTTTTGAAAAAACCATACCAATGTAGGATTTGAGGATAATAGTAAGAGAAGCCCCCCCTTTATTCTTGAGGCATTTCTCGGCACAATGACGCCCATGAACACAACATTAACACAATTGGATGCGGCTGCTGCCGCGAAAAGATTATCGCTGTCGGCCGTGGAAAATATTCGCGTATGGCTAACGCAGCCTTATTTACGTGAGTATGCCCCCCAGGTGGCCGGGCTTCTGGCCGAGGAAAAATGGTCGGAGCTGGAAGACGCCTTTTGGACGACGATCCCGTTTGGCACGGGCGGACGTCGCGGTCGGATGTATCCTGTCGGTTGTAACGCCATTAACGACCGCACCATTGGCGAGAGCGCGCAAGGATTGGCCGACTATGTGAAGAAGCAGGTCGAGGCCGACCGGCAGCGCGATCCGCAGCGGCGTCTTTCGTGCGCGATTGCCTACGACACGCGGCATCGCTCTCGCCATTTTGCCGAGCTTTGCAGCGAGATCATGGCGGCGGCGGGCTTTACCGTTTATTTTCTCGATGGTTTTCGCAGCACGCCTGAGCTTTCTTTCGCGGTGCGTTATAAGAATTGCGATTGCGGCATCATGATTACGGCCAGCCATAATCCTCCGGCCGACAATGCCGTGAAGGTTTACGGTCCGAGCGGCGGTCAGTATGTTCCGCCGCACGACGCCGATTCGATTGCCGCGATGCAGTCGGTCACATGGATCAAGCGGACGCCGTTTGCCGAGGCTATGGCCGCCGGGCAAGTGATCTATTGTCAAGAGGAGGTTGATGCGGCGTTTATCAAGGCCGTGCTGGCGCAAAGTATTCCCGGCCCTCGCAATCTGAAGATATTGTATTCGCCGCTGCATGGCGTCGGTGCGTCGGCTGTTTATCCCGTATTGGACGAGGCGGGTTTCCGCGAGGTTGAAATTTTCGCGCCTCATGCCGAGCCCAACGGCGATTTCCCCAATGTGCCGAAGCATGTTGCCAATCCGGAAAACGCCGCTGTGTTCGATGCGATGATCGAACATGCGAAGCAGTCGGGCGCCGAGTTGATCTTGGCTACCGACCCCGACAGCGACCGCTTGGGGTGTGCCGTGCAAAAAACACTCGATCCCCAGTCGCCTTGGGTCACGCTGACGGGCAACCAGCTTGGCTCGCTTTTGACCGATTTCCTGTTGGCTGCCCATCAAACTGCCGGAACAATTACGCCGAAAAGCTACGTGGTGAAAACGCTTGTTACGACCGAGCTGATCCGCCGCATCGCTGACCATTATGGCGTAACGACGGCCGGGAATTTGCATGTGGGCTTCAAGTGGATCGGCGGCGAGATGGATATCCGTGGGCCGAAAGATTTCCTCTTTGGCGCGGAAGAATCTTACGGATTTTTGATCGGCGATCATGTGCGCGACAAAGACGCGGCCGTGGCTTCGCTGTTGACGGCCGAAATGGCGGCTCGGCTTAAAGTCGAGGGCAAAACGCTTTACGGGCGGCTCAACGAACTTTTCCTGGAGTACGGTTGCTTCACCGAGGGGCAAGTCAATGTTCAGATGCCCGGCGAAAAAGGCATGGACGACATGCGTGCGTTGATGGCCAAGCTTCGCACGGATCCGCCCAAGCAACTTGGCGGTATGAACGTTGCCCAAGCGCGCGATTATCTCAACCGCACGATCAAAAAGGCGTCGGTCGCCGGTTTCACTACAGAACCGCTCGATGCTCCTTCGGGCGATCTCGTGATTCTTGATTTTACCGAGGCGGGCAACTATATCGCAGTTCGCCCGTCGGGTACGGAGCCGAAAGTGAAGATCTATCTGTTTGCCTACGATCCGCCTGCCGCGATCAAGGATCTCGAAGCGACGAAAGCCGCCCAGGCTGAACGGCTTAAAGCCATCGCGGCCGATTTCCGTGCTTTTTCGGGCACGTAGACTTTTAGGCAGTAATGGTTTTGGGCGGTTGCGGGAACGAACGTGACATGGGTTATCCATGCACACGGTGTAGAACCGATTACAAACACAGCGGGCAAGCCCGCTCGCTTCACTTCGTAAGCTCTCGCTCGCTTCCCATTCGTAAGCTGCTTAATTTCTAACCCTAATTGTACCAATAGGATAAGTCACTGAGAGTTTGTCGCCTTGCGTGTCGAACAAATGTATGATACAATTGTATCAAACGGAGGTGGAACATGGGCGTACCAAGCGACTCGAAACGAACTTGTGCGAGAATCATTGCGGCGGCGGGGGAACTTTTTGCGGAACACGGCTATCATGGCGTCACGGTCCGCGACATCATCCAAAAGGCCAAAACGCATCAAAGCGCGCTGAACTATCATTTCGACGGCAAGGAAGCTCTGTATCGCGCGGTGCTGATTCATGCTTGCGAGTCGCCTGAATTTGCCCAATTGAATCTCGAAGCACTTTTGACAATGCCGGCGCGCGAGGCGTTGGAGGAAGTCATCAAGGCGTGGATTCGCGACTATATGGCCGGTGATGAAGGGCTTTGGAAGGCGAAGCTTGTGGACCGAGAATGTCTGGAGCCGAGCACCATTTTTCAAGAGGCCGTGGCAGCAAAGATATTGCCTGACTTCCAGTTCGTCGCCGGCATTCTCGCACGCGCAGTCGATCGTTTGCCCGACGAGCCGAAAGTGCAGGCGGCTGTCTTGGGGCTTTTGGGACAGGTCAATACGCTGACGCTTTATCGTCAGTTGCTCGACGCCGTGGCGCGAGGGCTTTACGAGGAAATGCATCGAGGGGATTGGCTGGCTCATGCTTTGGCCGAATCTGCCATTGCCTTTGCCAAGGCAGGCGACGGAGGGCCCAAGCCATGATGCGAATTGCCTTTAAGATCTTGCTGGCCGATCGAGCGAAATATCTGGCCTTGGTGTTGGGCATTGCCTTCTCCACGCTCTTGATTTCGCAACAGTCTGCCATTTTTCATTCGGTCATGTTGTCTTCGATTCAATCGATTCGCGAAGTGAACACGGCCGACATCTGGGTGACGAAGCCGAACGTCGAGGTTCTGGATTTCAGCGATCCGATGCCCGAGCTATATGTGAATCGCGTGCGTTCGATTCCGGGAGTTGCGTGGGCAGTGCCATACTATCAAGCGACGGCGACGATGCGCACGGGGCAGGGGCAACTGAAGCCCGTATTTCTCGTAGGCGTCGATGATTCCTCGATGGTGGCCGCGCCGACCAACCGGATGATTCTTGGACATGTTGAAGATTTGAATCGGCCTAATGCGGTCATCATGGATTTACCGGGCTATTTACGTGATTTCCCGGGCCGAAAGATCGAGTTAGGAATGATCGTGGAAATCGGCCGATGCAGGGCCGAGGTCGTGGGCTTCTGCAAGGTGCCGCCGAACTGGAGCGGCATGACGAGCGTTTATACGCGGCGAAGCAATGCGGTGACGATGGCCCGGGAAACGATCAACCCCGTGACGGCCGTATTGGCCAAGGCTGCGGAAGGACACACGCCGGAGAGCGTGGCCCGGGCCATTTCGCAATCGACCGGTTTGGCGGCGCATTCTCGCGATGGTTTTATCGAGAAAAATCTATCCTGGATGCTCGCTAACTCGGGCGTTGCGGAAAATTTTGGAATTACCATCGGCATGGGCGTGATTATCGGCGTGGCGATTGTCGGCCAAACGTTTTATTTATTCTCGGTAGAGAATCTCAAGCAGTTTGCCGCCATCAAGGCGATCGGAGTAAGCAACGGTCGGATTTTGGCGATGATTATCGCTCAAGCCGCTTTCGTGGCCTTGATTGGCTACTGTTTTGGAATTGGCTGCAGCAGTCTGTTTTTCTCGTTGGTTCATCATGGCACCGGCGGGATGCGAGGGATGTTCATGTCGCCGGAAATTTTCATAGGGACGGCCATTTTTATTCTTGTTGTAACGGTTCTTGCTTGTTTGTTCAGCGTGCGGCGCGTTTTGGTGGTAGATCCGGCCATTGTCTTTAGGGGATGAATCATGGTGACATGCAGTGGTGTGGAATGCAGTGCCGTGGCCCGGGATTTTGTCACCGAGGCAGGCACGTTCCGCGTTCTGCGCGGCGTGGATTTTCAGGCAATGCCAGGCAAGTTGACCATGCTGGTCGGGCCGAGCGGTTGCGGTAAAACAACGCTGATTTCGATTATTGCCGGCTTGCTATCGGCCAGCGAGGGCACGGTCCACGTGTTCGGCGAGGAACTGACGGCCTTGAGATCCGACCAACTGCTCGAATTTCGATTGCACCGCATTGGTTTTGTTTTTCAGCAATACAATTTGCTGACCGGATTGAGCGCTGCGGAGAATACGGCGGTTCCACTGGTGGCGGCGGGTTGGGCTTGGCCGAAAGCCTTGAAAACAGCTTCGGCCATGCTTGGCGATCTCGGCTTGGGGGATCATGTCGATAAGCTGCCGCGTCAGCTTTCGGGCGGCCAGCAACAGCGGGTGGCGATTGCCCGGGCGCTGGTGCATGGCCCTCAATTGTTGTTGTGCGATGAGCCGACCGCCGCGTTGGATAGCGAATCGGGTCATGCGGTGATGCAGCTTTTGCGAGAGTTGGCCGTCCGGTCGGATCGGGCCGCTATTATTGTGACCCATGATCCCCGGGTCTATCCTTTTGCCGATACGATTGCCCGGATGGAAGATGGACTGATTCGGGAAATCACTCAAAATAGTATTAAGGAAGGAGCTAATCAGCCATGTTCGTAAAAATTGGATTGCCGGTTTTGGCTGCGTTGGCTTTGGGTTTTGCCATCGCGACGACCATATTGCTTCGACCGAACGAGGATTTGGCATTGCCGGTCAACCCGCCGGCCATCACGACATTGAAGGGGCCCACCGTGGCCGGCTTGGGAGCGGTTGAGCCTCGCAGCGAATGCATCGCGATCGGATGTCCCTTGAGTGGAATTGTGGCCACTGTGCATGTGCAGCCGGGGCAGATCGTTCGGAAAGGGCAACCGCTCTTCACGCTCGACGACCGCGAGCTCCGGGCGCAGTATGAATTAGTAAGTCGATCGCTCGATTTGGAAAAAGTGAAGCTGGAACGTTTGAAGGCGGGAACTCGGCCGGAAGATTTGCCGCCTGCCCGGCATCGTTTGGCAGCCACGGAGGCTCATTTAGAACAATCCCAGGATATGTGTGCAAGGGCCGAACGTTTGGTGAAACATAGCGCGATCAGCCTCGAAGACTTGCAGGTGCGCCGATTTGCGGTTCGCGGCGCGGAGGCCGAATATGCCAAGGCGAAGGCGGAACTTGCTCGACTTGAAGCGGGCACGTGGTCGCGTGATATTGCCGTGGCTGAGCAGGAGGTTGCCCGCTGTCAGGCCGAACTGCATCGCGTGGCCGTTGATTTGAAACGTTTGACCGTCGATGCGCCGATGGAAGGCGTGGTTTTGCGGGTCAATGTGCGGCCGGGCGAATTCGCCACGTCTGGCCAAACTTCAGAACCGCTCATCTTGTTGGGCGACAACGGGCCGCTGCGCGTGCGCGTGCAAATCGACGAAGAAGACGCCCTGCGTATTGCTCCGGGCCAAACGGCCGAAGGATTTGTGCGGGGGCGCGTTCGGCAACACCTGGATCTGAAGTTTGTACGAATCGAGCCGCAAGTCAAACCCAAGCAGATGCTCAGCGGCGCGACGACCGAGCGCGTCGATACGCGCGTTCTGGTTGTTCTCTACGAGATCACAGGTTCGGCCAAGCCGGTGTACGTCGGCCAGCAAGTGGATGTGTTTATCACATCGAACGAGGCATCATCTTCGGGCGAGAAGTCGGAGGAGGTCGAAACGTCCGGCGCGGAGTACAATAAAATACCCTCCGGCACAAATGTACCGGAGGGAAGTGTACGCAATTCGGCCGTAAGCACGTAACCGAATACCACCGATTAAGCGCGGGGGCGCACAGCGCCAGTCAGTCCGCTGTAGTCCGAACGATCGCTGGGATGCCACAGAG
>CAZNMP010000081.1:0-9475 GCA_964573875.1 uncultured Planctomycetaceae bacterium
GGAATTGAATCAGGCTCTGGTGGAGCAACAGAAGCAGGCTCAGGAAAAGCTAGCTTTGCTGGAAGACGCCAAGCGGCAATTGACCGACGCTTTCAAGGCGTTGGCGGCCGATGCTTTGAAGAGCAGTAATACATCGTTTCTCGAATTGGCCAAAACGCATTTGGAGAAATTTCAGGAGTCGGCCAAGGGTGATCTTGAGAAGAGGCAGACGGCCATTGATGAGTTGGTCAAGCCGGTCAAGGAATCGCTGGGCAAAGTGGATGCCAAGCTGCAAGAGATTGAAAAGAGCCGCATCGAGGCCTACAGCGGATTGGTCGAGCAAGTCAAATCGCTTTCGGAATCGCAAAAGGAATTGCGGGGCGAGACGGCCAATTTGGTCAAGGCGCTCCGGCGTCCACAGGCGCGCGGCCGATGGGGCGAAATTCAATTGCGCCGCGTTGTCGAGATGGCGGGCATGTTGGAGCATTGCGATTTCTTCGAGCAGCAATCGACCGACACGGAGGATGGGCGGTTACGGCCTGATTTGATCGTGCGGTTGCCGGGGCATAAGAACATCGTTGTCGATTCGAAGGCGCCGTTGGAGGCGTATTTGGAGGCGATCGAGGCTTCGGATGATGAGGTGCGAGCGTCGAAATTCAAGGATCACGCCCGGCAGGTGCGCAACCATATTCAATCGCTCGGTCGGAAGTCGTATTTCGAGCAGTTTGATTTTACGCCGGAGTTTGTGGTGTTGTTTTTGCCCGGCGAAGTGTTTTTTAGCGCGGCCCTGGAAAACGATCCGTCGTTGATTGAATTGGGCGTCAGCCAGAACGTGATCGTGGCTACGCCGACGACGCTTATTGCGCTACTGCGCGCGGTGGCTTATGGTTGGCGGCAAGAGACGTTGGCCGAAAACGCGAAGGCGATCAGTGAGTTGGGGCAGGAGCTTTACAAGCGATTGTCGGACTTGGGCGGGCATGTGGAAAAAGTTGGCCGCGGACTGACGATGGCGATCAACGCTTACAACAGCGCGGTCGGGTCGCTGGAAACGCGGGTATTGGTTAGCGCCCGGCGTTTCAAGGATTTGGGCGCGGCGGTTGGCGGGGCGGAAATTGATGAGTTGTCGCCCTTGGAAACGTCGTCGCGGCTGTTGCAGGCGCCGGAGTTGCTGGGGGTGAATGGTGTGAATAACTCAAAGGCAATTGGTCCACAGCAAGAGGGGTAAGGCGGTGTTGTTTGGCCATTCGGTGCCGATGTCCGGTCTCTAAACGGGGGTGAAATTGACGAGGTTTATGAGGTTTGAATTGGTGCTGCGGAGCCGCAGTATCGCTGTGTATCGCCTGAATTGGTTGCTTGCTACAGCATTCTTTCTGTGATAAAATTCAGCAATTCTGCGGTTTGTACTCCTACAAAGTTTTATCCCACCAGGAAACGTTTCCATGAGCATTGTCAATCGACGTAATTTTTTGTTGACGAGCGCTGTTGCCGCCGCGGGCACGGCTGTTGTTCCCCAGGCTATCAAGGCTGAAATTCCGAAGCCGGCGGTCGAGGGCGTTTTGAAGCTGTCGAGCCAGCTTGGAATTATTCCGGGCAAGGACTTGGCGGAAAAGCTGGCCACGATGGAAAAGTGGGGCTTCGACGGCGTTGAGCTTCCCGGCGACGTTGTCGGCAATGAGAAGAAGTATATAGACGCGTTGAAGAATACCAAGCTGAAGTACAGCGCGATTTGCGGCGCGGCTTTTTGCGCCAATGGCGATTTGGTCTCGGATGTAGTAGAGAAACGCAAGCCCGCCTTCGAAGGAATTAAGAAGGCATTGACCACAGCGGGCGAAGTTGGCTCGACGGGCGTGATTTTTGTTCCTGCGTTCAACGGCCAAACGAAGTTGGGCAACCAAGAGATCCGCAAGATTTTGATCGACGTGCTGCCTGCGTTGGGTGAACACGCTCAAAAGGCGGGCACGACGTTGATCCTCGAACCGCTCAATCGCGGCGAGGCGTATTTCCTGCGTCAAGTGGCCGATGCGGCCTCGATCGCGCGCGACTGCAAGAATTCGGGTATTGCGCTGATGGGCGATTTCTATCACATGTGCATCGAAGAGACGAGCGATCTGGGCGCGTTCATTTCGGGCGGCTCCTATGTGCGGCACGTCCACTTGGCATCGCGTATCCGCGTGTTGCCCGGCCAAGACGATCGGCAGTTCGTCGACGGGTTCCGCGGTCTGAAACAGATCGGCTATCAGTACTATTGCAGCTTTGAGTGCGGCGTGAAGGGCAACGCGATGGAAGAGATTCCGAAGTCGATGGCCTTCCTCCGCGACCAGTGGGCCAAGGCCTAGTTGGTTTGTCTTGGCATGCCCTGCTCACGTTGGGCGAAGCCATCGCTTTCGTTGTTTTTTGATGCCGACATTGCCAATGTTCCGGATTCAACCGTAAACGCGGCTGTTTTAGCCGAGTTTGCCGGCTTGATTGGCCGCGGAACGGTTCATTGGCAATGTAGGACGCAATAGATTACACACCCAGTCATTGCGGACTCTCGTTTGAATCCGCAATTCGCCTGCCTATTTTTTTGCCTATTTGCACACCGGAGATTTCTCTCATGTGTCAACGTCCGTTGTTGCGCATTGCCGTATTTGCAGGGGTTTTCTGTGCGACTTTGGGGGCGGCGTGTGCCAATGCGCAGGCGTCGAAAGACGGAGCCCAGCCAATCGCGCATCCTACAGATTCGGCTGTTATTGCAGATCCGGCGCCCTCGGGTGAACCGCTTTCTGAAGACTACCTGCTGACAGTGGGTGCTCAGAAAGTGCCGGTCTATTCGTGTCGGGTGTCCGCGATGCCATTTAACCAGGTTTGGCCAGGCTACCAGCGTCCGTTGGATCAAACCGAGATTGCGTCATTTGCCACTTGGGATATGAACGCGCCGGTGGATATCGAGATCACGAGCCGTCGGCCGGTGAAATCCGTGGCTATTCATCCGACAGCCCGGGGAATTCGGTGCAAAATCGACGGGAATCGCATTATCTTCCAGATGGCGTCACCCCAACAGATTACCGTCGAGGTCAACGGCTGGCATCATGCATTGCATCTTTTCGCCAATGCTCCACGGGCGGAGATTCCAAGCGATCAGGCCCCTGGTGTGCGATACTTCGGGCCCGGAGTGCATCGGCCCGGCATCATCAAGCTAGAAAGCAACCAAACCGTTTATCTGGCTGGCGGTGCCGTGGTATATGGGGCCATCGAGGCCAATGGGGCATCAAATATCAAGATTCTCGGACGTGGTGTTCTCGACACCAGCACGTTTGAGCGCGATCAAGCTGGCGGATGCGTTCGGCTGGTCAACTGTAAGAAAGCGGTGATCGACGGCGTCATTCTGCGCGATCCGAACGTGTGGTGTCTTAGCGTTTTTTCCTGCTCGGACGTGAATATCTCGAATGTAAAACTGATCGGACTATGGCGATATAATGCCGACGGCATCGATATATGCAACAGCCAAGACGTGACCGTCCGCGGCTGTTTCGTTCGATCGTTTGACGACAGCATTGTTCTCAAAGGACTTGGAAACAGCACGGCCCCGGTTCGGAACGTTCTTGTCGAAGGCTGCGTGGTCTGGAACGATTGGGGGCGGGCCTTGGAGATTGGCGCCGAAACCGCCGCCCCGGAAATGGCTGACATCGTCTTTCGCGACTGCGATATCATCCGAACGTCGGATGTTGCGATGGACATTCAACACGGCGACCGGGCGGCCGTTAAAAATGTACTTTTCGAGAACATTCGTTTGGAAATCGACGACGAGAATTGGAGCGGCCAAATTCAAAAGAGTCGAGATGACAAATTCTCGTTCAACACGGGCTACTGTCCCCAGCTCTTGGTGCTGATAATCATCAAAACACCCTATTCGCACGATACGGAGCGAGGGACGATCGAGCATGTCGTTATGCGAAATTGCAGTGTTACGGGCAAGCATTCCCCGATATCGCGGTTGCAGGGATTTGACGCCCAACACGGCATTCGAGACGTCACCATCGTGAATCTGCGCCGCAATGGCCAAGTTATGCGAAGCTTGGACGAAGCCGCAATTCATGTCGGCCCACACGTTCAAGAAGTGCGCATCACGCCTTAGTTTGGGAGCTGCCTTCGACGCGGGATTCATTGATTTCACTACGGCGAATTATTGCGAGCCGAATCAATTCCATGGTTGGAATCGCAAGAGGCCGGCGGGATGGTCCTGCAATAGGTGCTACATGATCGGCACGGGGGTGAAGCCGATGAAGATGAAGGCCAGGGTTAGCCAGCCTAATAGGTAACGGAAGAAGCCGAGCGGTTCGTCGTCGTCGGCCGTGGGCGGATGGATGGGGCCCATGATGAAGAGCAAAATCAGCATCAGTGTCCAGTTCTTCAAGTATTCCCATTTCCAAATCACGAGGAAAAGGGCGGTGAAGAGGACTGCGGTGGCCACTTTGTGCGCTTTACGACGCAAGAGGGCGTAGAGGACGTGGCCGCCGTCGAGCTGGCCGATGGGGAACAGGTTTAAGGACGTGATGAACAGGCCGACCCAGCCGGCGAAGGCCATGGGGTTGTGGTCAATTACATAGCCTTTGGGGATTGGTCCCATGATCCAATTTGCGAGGAACTCAAACAATAGAGGAGCACCAAAAAGATCACCGCCGCCAGTGTACGGAACGGGTTTCGTATGATATAGCCCGATTACCAAAAAAATGATAGTAGGCACAAGGCCGGCGAGGGGGCCGGTGATGCCGATGTCGAACAGCGCGCGGCGATGGCCGACGCGAGGTTCCATCACTATGACTGCCCCCATAGTGCCGAAGGGCTGCATAGGTATTGGGATGAAAAATGGTGAGTCGCAAAAGACGCCATAGCGCCTGGCTTGGAGAAAGTGGCCCATTTCGTGGCAGAGAAGGATGGTCATGACCGGTACGCTGTAGCTGAGACCGGCTAGCAATTTGGTAAAATAGCCGTCTTCGACGCCGGACATTTCCATACCGACGAAGAGAGTACTTAGGCAGGTGGCTACGAACAGTAAAAGCGACAGACGCCAGTGGCGGCGCGGCTGTACAGGCCGGACCTCGCGCCACTCCCAGGGAGCGGCAGGCGACATTTCCACCAGTTCGGCCTGAACGTACTCAGGCTCGGGCTCTTGATCGTCGTTGGTTGTATAGGTTGTATTTTCCATCCTCTGCATTCTAGCTTAGCTGGGATAAGGGGCAAGGGCGGGGGATTGTCAGGAAGGGCTGAAGAAAGGAGAATAGCTAGCCGTTTCGTTTCAAATTGAGCTGACTTGCAGCTTTTTAGGAAACATGGCCATGCTTGATCGTTTTTTTCGACTTTCGGAAAACAACACGACCGTTAAGACGGAGCTTTTGGCGGGGCTGACGACTTTTTTGACGATGGCGTATATCATCGTGGTGCAGCCGCTGGTGTTGTCGGGCCGGATGTTCGATATCGATACGAAGATGGATTTCGGCGCGGTGACGACGGCCACTTGCATTGCGGCGGCGTTGGCGTCGGCGATCATGGGGTTGTACGGTCGATACCCCATCGCCCAGGCGCCAGGCATGGGCGAGAATTTTTTCTTTGTGCTGACGATGCTGCCGGCCGCGGGGGCGATGATTGCCGGGCAGGTGAAGTCGGGGCAGATCGAGGCGGGCACGACCACGCCGTGGCAGATTGGGCTGGGCGTGATTTTTTATTCAGGCGTCTTGTTCTTGCTGCTTTCGATGTTGGGCGTGCGCGAGAAGCTGATGGAGGCCGTTAGCCCTAGCATGCGCAACGGCATTGCGATCGGCATCGGGTTGTTTATCGTGTTGATCGGTTTGGACAGCACGGGTTTGATCTTGAAGGATGGCGGCACTGGTTGGACGTTGAATCCGCGGTTTGACTCGCCCGACCTGGTTGTGTTTTTCTTTGGGCTGTTGGTTACGGCGGCATTGCACGCCCGGCGGATTCGCGGTTCGATCATTGGAGGCATTTTTGCTGCGACGTTGTTTGCCGTTGCGCTGAAACTTGGTTTACCCTATCTGGGCGAGCGTGTGATGGAATCGCCGGTGGTGAAGGATTCGATGTTAATGACGCACTTTACGTTGGCCGATCGCGTGCTTTCGAGTCCGCCGTCGATTGAGCCGACGTTTTTGAAATTGGATCTTGTTCATTCGCTCGACCTGGCGATGCTGCCGTTCATTTTGATTTTTTTGTTCATGGTGTTGTTCGACACGCTGGGCACGCTGATCGGCGTGGCGGAGCAGGCGGGATTGGTGCGTGACAACCGCTTGCCCCGCGCCCGGCAGGCGCTGATGTCGGACGCGATCGGTACGGTGAGCGGCGCGGCGTTGGGCACGAGCACTGTGACGAGCTTTATCGAGAGCGCGGCGGGGGTGGAGCAAGGAGGGCGGACCGGTCTGACGGCGATTTGTGCTGCCGTGCTGTTTTTGGCGGCGTTGTTTTTCAGCCCCATCATCGACATGGTTGGCAGTTATCGGCCGATTACGGCCCCGGCGCTAGTGATCGTTGGTTCGATGATGATGCGAAATGTGGTGAAGATCGACTGGGATAATTATGCGGAGAGCTTGCCGACGTTTTTGGTGATTGCGGGCATACCGATGACATTTTCGATTGCCGACGGTTTGGCACTCGGATTCATTGCCTATCCACCTGTAAAGCTGTTGGCGGGGCAGGGGCGCGACGTGAAATGGCTGATGTACGTGATGGCGGTGGTGTTAGTGGCGTATTTTGCGATTGTGCGGGTGCAGACGTTGTAGAAGCGTATCGGCAGATTACAGTTGCCTCACTCGTGGAGAGATTTTCACTCTCATTCCGAAGCTCCAACTTCGGAACGGCTGTTTTATTGAGCACTGCTTCGGTCGTCATGAAGGAATTATGTCGCTGAACTAGCTAGGAAGCGGAGCTTCTGAAAAGTGCGTTCCCAAGCTGGAGCTTGGGAACGAGAGAAGAGAGTTCGATTTAATTGCAGTTCTTACCGCCCTCACCCCCGGCCCCTCTCCCGCGATGCGGGCGAGGGGAGATGGCTGCGAAGCCGCAAGCGGCTGCCGGGCAAAAGGATTTTTTTAAGAAAAGGATTCTGTGATGAACCGTCGAGAATTTATTTGTGGAAGCATGTGTGGCGTTGCAGCGATGGGATCTATCGGTGCAATGGGGCCGAGGGTATTGCGGGCGGAAGAGAAGCCGAAGGCGGCGGGGAAGCGGGATTATGCGATTATCGACACGCACCAGCATCTTTGGGATCTTGCGAAGTTGCGCGTGGGGTGGTTGAAGGGTGATAATCCCCTGAATCGCAGCTTTGTGACGAAGGATTACCTGGAAGCGACCGCGGGCCTTGGCATTACGCGGGCCGTTTACATGGAAGTGGACGTTGAGGAGGATTATCTGACGGCGGAAGCGGATTATATCGTCGATCTTTGCCGGCGTGGGGACTCGCCGACCGTGGCGGCGGTTATCGGCGGGCGGCCGGGCGAGGAATCGTTCAAACCATATATTATGCGATTCAAAGACAGCCCTTATGTCAAAGGTGTGCGGCAAATTGCACGAGTTTCGGCCAATGGGCAACATCCTTACGCGGACAAGCAATTCGTTGCGGGCGTTCGTTTGCTGGGCGAGTTGGGGATGCGGTTTGATTTGTGCCAGCCGCCGACCGCATTGCCCGAGGCGATTCGATTAGTCGATGCGTGTCCTGGCACACCCTTTTTTTTGGATCATTGCGGCAACGGCGATCCGAAGTGGTTCGGCACGGCGGGCAAGAACGAGGCGGCGTCGCGGCAGTGGCAGCGCGATGTCGAATTGTTGGCAAAGCGTGCCAACGTGGTCTGCAAAATCTCGGGCATTGTGTCCTCTATGCCTAAGGGACGATGGAAGCCGGAGGAGTTAGCGCCGGTGGTCGATCATTGCTTGGATACATTTGGGCCCGATCGCGTGATTTTTGCGAGCGATTGGCCTGTTTGCACGTTGGGAGGGACGTTGCGCGCTTGGGTCGAGGCGTTGCAACAGATTGTTGCGCATCGCAGCGCGGAGCAGCAGCGGAAGTTGTTCTGCGATAATGCGGAGCGGGTGTATGGGTTGGCGAAGAAGGTTTGAGTTGGTTAGGCGGATCGCATGGCGGGCGATGCTGAGCCGCGACTAAAACCACAAACAGCCCTCACCCCCGGCCCCTCTCCCGTAAACGGGCGAGGGGAGACGAACAATTTTGTCAAAAGGCGCTGGAGTCGATGGGCATGCCGTCGGCGGAGAGGGCGAGACGGTCCCACGTGGTGTAAATGGGAGTTGTGGTTGTCAGGTCGCCGCCAGAGATTTGGATGAAGTCGCCGATCCAGTGGACGGAGCCGTCAGCGAAGGCCATTTGGACGCCGCCGGTGTGCATGCTTCGTGCGGTTTGCTGGCCGCCGGTTTTACTGTCCTCATAGCAGCCCATGCCGAGCGAGGCGAGGGCGTCGCCGCCGCCGAGTTGGGTAGCGGTGGCGTTGCATCCGTTGATGTCGTCAGCTCCGGCATTGGGCGGGTTTGGACCGTTGTCGTCGCCGCTAGAACCGTAGGACCACAGCGAGCTTGCTCCGCCGGTGCTTAGGGCCCAGGTTCCGCGCGGATCGACGGGAGTGATGCCAGCGCGGATTTCGCCTAGCAAAAAGGTGTTGCTTGTGCCATCGCGGATCTGGCTGATGCCGACAGCTTTGTTCGCGCCCATAACGCCGCGAAACGATTTGTTGCCCCAGCCGGAACTGCTGCTGCCACTGTAGGTCCACGAGGGGCTCATGCTGCCGAGACCTGCGTTGGCGGCGTAGTTGCCGCGTGCCCAGCCGTCGCCGTAGCGGGCGGTTGTGCTATCGCCGGAACCGTTAAAGGCTTGGCGGTTGTAGGAATCGCTGGGGCAGAGCATGACCGAGAGCGGCACGGCGCGGGCAGCGACGTTCGTCGCGCTGGCAGTGCCTGCAATGGATACGGTCAGGTCGAAGGAGTCGTGCAGTGCCTGCTGTTCGACTTGCGGCAGAATCATGATTGCCCAATTTTCGTAAAAATCGCTGCCGCCGGATTGGTCGATGGCCGACACGTCGAGGACGCCTGATTTTCGCCAGACGGAGCATGGCGGGAAGATTTGCCAAGCGGCATGGTAGTTGTGCAACGCCATGGCGAGTTGCTTGAGGTTGTTGCCGCACTGCAATCGGCGTGCTGCCTCTCGCGCCGATTGCACTGCCGGCAATAGCAGTGAGATCAAGATGCCGATGATGGTGATCACCACCAAAAGTTCCACTAATGTAAATGCCGCAATTTTTCGACAAGGGGCGTTCTTGTGATTACGGTTGGTCATGATAGGGGGTGACTCCTTAAACGCGCGGTAGTGCAAATCCTTCACGCGGCGTGCGAGCGAAGAAGGCGGCGGCTTGGTCGTCGCCGAGGATCTTTTCGTTTTTGGGATCCCATCGAATGACGCGGTTCAGCCGGGCGGCGATGGCGCAGAGATGGCAGGTGTTGAGCGCCT
>CAZNMP010000082.1:0-9448 GCA_964573875.1 uncultured Planctomycetaceae bacterium
ACAACCGCGAAGGCGCGGCGATGACCAAACGTGAGAACGTCCACCGCATGGCCGAAGCCAACAAGGCGTTTGCGCATTTCGCTTGGTAGAAACATTAGAAGATATTTTTAATGCCGTGCCGGCAGCCCCCCCTTGCCGGTGCGGTGTTTTTTTGCGCGGTTTCCGTTGCCAAGCCACGTTTTCATTTCGCGTATGCCGCAAGGATTTTCCGATCTTCCATCAAGCATGTGGTGATGCGCAACTTGAAGCTGCAACCGGCTGAAAACCCTTGCGAAAAGGGGGGGAATGCGTTACGTTATCGCATTCCAGGGAAGAGCATGCTTGCCAATTCCTAACTGCTCTTCCACATTGCGGAAAAGTAGCATGTGTTCCCCCGGGGGAATCATGCCTTGCAGTGCCCGGGGTTAAATTCGATTTGGCGAAAACATCAAGATTCTCGAACGCCGAGCTGTCTGGCCTATACTTTATCAATGTTCGACGTAGTATTGTAACGATGAGTTGTGGTTTTCTTAGCGTCTTCATGTGATGCGCGGCGTTGCAATACTGTTTTTTGAATAATGCCCAGGAGAAGATCGCCATGGGAGAAGTCTTTGTTCCGAAGTCGGTGTTTTTCACCAAGGGCGTGGGCAAGCATCATACAAAACTGCAAAGTTTCGAGTTGGCGCTTCGCGATGCGGGCATCGAGGTCTTCAATCTCGTTCGCGTCTCAAGTATTTTCCCGCCGCATTGCAAAGTGATCACCAAACCGCGAGGCCTGGACAAACTTCGCGCGGGCCAAATTGTTCACGTGGTTTTGGCCGAGGCTTCGACCAACGAACCTTCGCGCATGGTGGGGGCGGGCGTCGGTTTGGCCGTTCCCGCACAGGGCGAGCAATACGGATACATCTCCGAGCATCACGACTACGGCATCACCGAGCCCCGGCTGCGCGATCTTGTGGAAGACATGGCCGCCACGATGCTCGCCACAACCTTGGGCATCGAGTTCGATCCCGAAACCGCTTACGATAAGCGGAAAGAGATTTATCACATGTCGGGCAAGATCATTAACACGCGCGCTTGCGTGCAAACGGCCGAGGGCGATAAGGACGGCCTTTGGACAACGGTGGTTTCCGCCGCCGTCTTCGTGTTCTAATCCATTCCGTAAGGAAATCGTTCGTCGATTTCCGCGGCCGATAGCTCGACTAGAAACTGTGCAAGCCGATCCACGACGATTTCCATGTGGCGGATGCCCTTGTCGGCCGTCGCGGCGTGCGGATTGCCTGCGCCGGCATTGGTGGTCAGCAAGTGCCAAGGGCGCGTGATCGAGATCCAGCCGCGATTGACCGCGTCGAATCGCGTCTTGGCCGCTAGGCCCTCATCGGCAGCGAGCGTGCCGTCTTCGTTGCGAGCCACCAATTCTGGAAAATACGCCAGCGCCAACGACGTTTCCATTTCGCCCGCGTGATCGTCGGGTCGTTCGAAGATCTCGCCGAAAAGATCCTTGCATACGGTGTACCAGTTGCAAAGGAACAACTGGGCGGGCGTGCGGCCGTGCAACTCGCGCAACACCCATTTCAAATCATTGCCGCCATGACTGTTCAAAAGGACGATTTTGCGGATGCCCGTTCGCACCAGCGACTCGGTTAAATCGCTGATAATCGCTTTGAGCGTTGAGGGATAAAGGTTCATCGAAAAAGGGAATTTCGACTGGTTGGTTTCCGTGCCGTAGGGAATCGTCGGCAGCAGGATGACCTTGGCGCCGCGGCGATGGGCCTCTTCGCAGATTTTTTCGCCCACGATATCGCCCTCGAAAGCGTCGGTGCAGTAGGGCAAGTGCAGATTGTGCGGCTCCGTGGCCCCCAATGGCAACACGGCCACTTCGTACTGCTGTTGCTTCATCAAGCCGTAATTCGTATTCGCAAGTTTCCAAGGTTGCATGGGTGGCGATATGGTTGATGGTTTCGCGAAGTTGGAAGAGGGCCGGGCACCGACCGAAGGTTGATCGACGGGAAACCCGGTATACAGGAGCTTTTTCGCCCGATACTATCCGATAGTATTTGCCCGAGCATCCGTAGTTTGCCATGTTGGGCGTGAAGAAGCAAGATGGCGGCCAATTTTGGGCCAATTAGTTTTTCAAGCATGACAGGGAAATTTTCGTGCGATGAAAGGGTCGTCATCCTGAGCGAAGCGAAGGATCTCGTTGGCGTGTTATGGTTTACCTAAAACCACGGAGAGATTCTTCGCTTCGCTCAGAATGACATTTTTCAGAATGACGTTTTGGTGACGTTTTATAAAAAATGATCGGCCCTGGGTGTCAAAAGAAACGTCATGAAGCGAAATATCGTTTCACGCCTGCAAGTTTTGGCGATCGGTTTAACCGCGCGAAATGCAGAGCGGTTTCCAATATCTTGTAAGTGCCTGCGCGTTCCAGTGACAAGCATCTGTCACACCTCGTTGCTACGTTGATTGGTCTCAAGCGTTTCTTCCGAAGCGGGCAATGGCTTGGGGCTGATGGCGGAGTGAGCGATGGGTTCGGCCCAGGGCGTCGCATTGCCTGCCGGGCCGTGGCGCGCCCGCAGCCGCGCGGAAGTTGACTTCCTGCTAGGCGAACAACGCACCGTTGAACGCATTGCCCGACAACTATTCGGCCGCGAGCTTCATGTCCATGAATATGCCGGACTCGCCGGCGCGTCGGACGTTGCTCGGGTCGAAGTCGGTGCATCGGATGGCCGACTGTATCTGGAATTGTTAGAGCCGTCTTCGGCTGCTCGCGGTTATTATTATGTGAATTGCACCAAGTCGGCCGTCGTGTTGCTGAACGATGGATTTCGCATCGGATTCAAGTCTATGCGGCGTCAGGGGCTCGGTTTGCAGATGTTTTTTCGACAGGCAAGAAATGCCGCCCTGCTCGGCGTTGATCGGATCGAAGCCGTTGCGGGTCGAAAAGGGGACGAAAATGGCTACTATACGTGGCCCCGCTACGGGTTCCAGGGCCTATTGCCGGGGGGATTGCGGATGTTGTTGCCCGCTGAGTTGCGGGATGTTCGGAACGTGCTTGATCTGATGGCGAGCGAACTTGGCCGCCGTTGGTGGTGGGAATTCGGCGAGACGATCCCGGTCCGATTTCATTTATCGCCCGGCAGCCGCTCTCGCAAGGTGCTCATGCGATATATCCGGGAAAGGTATTCCGGCAGTCGGGTGAATCGGGTAAAATAGAGGGGTTCCAGAGACCACGATTGTCTTTATTGTATTTCGAACGACCTCTCTAATGTGTTCCATGTAGCCAATGAACCGAAGCTCGGGCACCGACCTGAAAGGTTGGTCGTCGGGAGGCTGAAAAATTGGCAAAAAACGTCACCTAACAGGTTATTAGCAATCTAGACATTAATAAATGCCAGACTACGTTGCACGTTACGGCGCGATGCGTTTCCTGGGGGTCTTCACGACCGTCGGTGGTCGTGAATATCGGCGTAACGCGCTGGTGATCGCCCGAACCGAGCGAGGCCTGGAGGTCGGCGAGGTTCTTTGCGAGGCCACGCCCGAGGTTCTTGGCCGGTTGAAGGATCCAGGCGGGGGGCAGATCCTTCGTGAGATGACGCCCGAGGATCGCAACGAAATGGCTCGGATGCAGCAGCAAACCCGGCAGGAAATTGAGATTTGCCGTCAGCATATCGAACGGCTTGGCTTGAATATGCAGTTGGTCGATGCCGAACACATTTTCGGCGGCGAGCGGATTGTGATTTATTATCTGGCTGAAACCCGGGTTGATTTCCGCGAGTTGGTCCGGCTGCTGGCCGGCGAATTTCAGACGCGCATCGAGATGCGGCAGATCGGCGTCCGCGACGAGGCGAAGTTGCTGGCCGACTATGGCGATTGCGGGTGCCCTGTATGCTGCAACACGCATCTGGTGCAAATGCCGCCCGTGTCGATGCGCATGGCGAAGCTTCAGAAAGCCACGCTCGATCCCACGAAGATTTCGGGGCGTTGCGGGCGGTTGAAATGTTGTCTGCGCTACGAATATGAAACCTACGAACAGATGATTCGTTCCGGCCGCGAGGAAAGGCCCGCCGAACCGCCGATCGAAAACGGCGGTGAGTTGCCGAGCGACAACGGCGATAAAATGCCCCCGGCCGACGACGTTGTTCCTCCTGAAAATTCCGACGACAAACAGTCTTAAACCATATTATTGCAGTTCCGATGCTCGACTCCTCTCATCCTATCGCCCAGCTTCTCCGCGAAGATCGCCGCTATACGTTCGAGGCTTACGTTTTCGTCTTCGAGGCGTTGAACTACGCGCAGAATGTTTTGGAGATGGGGGCCGAAAGCACGGTTGAAACGGTTTCCGAAGAGGAAGAGCCCGCCACTGAACGGCACGTTACCGGCCAGGAGCTTTGCGAAGCCATCCGCCGTTACGCGCTCGAACAGTACGGCTACATGGCCAAGACGGTGCTGAACAACTGGGGCATCCGCAAGACCGGCGATTTCGGCGAGATCGTCTTCAACTTGATCCGCATCGGGCAGATGCGCAAAACGCCGGCCGACACCCGGGTGGATTTCGACGACATCTACGATTTCGATGTCGCCTTCAAGCAAAGTTTCAAGATCAAGCCGCCCGCCCCCGGCGGCTAGCAGTAGTGCAATCCGTAGGGATTGCCAATGCCTGCTTCTCGTGATCAATGAATTCGGAACTTACGGTAACGGATTCTTTGTTACCGGCTAAATAGGTCCACATAATAGTGAAAGTGCCGGCGAGGCAACGACCGCCGGCAATTGCGTGGTTGCAGGTTTGCGGCACTTTCGATTATCCGCAGTTTTATTTAGCTGTTTGTCGAACGGTGATTTGCCTATTCTTGAGAAAATCAATGGTGCCGGCGTCCAACTGGCCGTCGATTCCTGGTCGATCGGAAATGCCGCTTTCCTCGTCCCACTGAAAAACCACGTGATGCGTGCCGGCCGGGATATCGTGGATTGTGCAGGGAGTGCGATAGGGGAGGCCGTCGGAATTGCAGAGCAACTCGTCATCGAGATAGACGGTGGCCTCGTATGGTTCGGTGACGAAATTTGCACTGATTGGTGTAGTGTGACGCATTCCGGCGAGAGTCAAAATGGCGACTATCGCCAGCACCACTGTTGCGGCAAGCCATCCCGTGCGACGCAACTGGGCCGGCGGTTTTTGGGAGTCGGTCAGTGATGCCAGCATTTCTTTCGCATTGCGAAAACGTCGGTTGGGATCGGGATCACACGCGCGCAAGGCAAGCCGGTTTAGAGCGGCAAGCTGTGGACTGGCTATGATTTGGGCCGTGCGATCGCCCAGACTCGGAAATCGCTCGACCGGCAAACCAGTCAACATTTCGTAGATCACCAACCCGGCGGCGTAAACATCGGCCCGAGCGTCCATAAGGCCGTCGGGCGGCATGTATCGTACCGTGCCGAGACGAGAAACGGTCAGGCTAGCTGCGGTCAATAAGCCGAAATCGCCCAGCTTGAGTTCGCCGCCTAGGCACAGGCAGTTGGCCGGCTTGACGTCGCGATGCACCATGCCGGCCTCATGGAGGCATGCCAGCGCGGCCAGCAGTTGTCTTGCGTAACGTTCACACTCGGCCGAGTCGAGTGGGCCTATGGCCAGCCGATTTTCCAGTGTCGCGGGGCGGTAGTTCGGGGCGGTCGGATCAGCCTGGCCCGAAAGATCGTCGGCCAAGTCCATCACATAGAAGAGATGCTCGGCCGTTTCGCCCACGTGATGAATTGTCAATAGATTAGGATGACGGCAGCGAACGTTCGCTTCGAGCCGCACTAGAGAGGCAATTTCTCTTCCTGCCGGATCGCGACTGCCCACACGGGCCCGCGGGATCACCTTGACCGCCCGAGGCTGGCCGGTTGTTCGATTGACGGCCAACCATACGCGGCCGAAGCCACCTTCGCCGATGGGGCGCACGAAATCGAAGTCGGGTATCTGAGGAGCGGCAACGGCGGCAATCGAATCGTTACAAGACGGAATCATTCGGTGCGAACTCCTTCGATCCGCGTTGCCAGTGATCGCTCGACCACGACGCTGGGCCTTGATTGCATAGCGGCTCGAATCATTTCATCAGGCGGCCCTTGTTCGCCGTAGATGACGCCAAGTTCGCGCAGTCGCCGCAAGATGTTTTTTCGAGCTTGGTAGACGGCATTTCGCGAGAGACCCGTCAATCGCGCGGCCTCGGCTCCGGAGCATCCGATAATTGCAACGGCCTCGAACGCCTGGTAAGTACGAGGATGAACTTCGGAGCGAACGACATCTAAGAGGAAAAGCAGCATCGCATGGTCGTAGGCTTTTTCCCACCGCGCATTCGGCCCATCGCTGTTGCTTTCAGGCTCGGGCAATTTCGTTCCAGTGCCGCCCCGCGCTCGGCATCGTTCGTCGGGTGCCCGCCGCCGCGCAATCACCTTGTTTCGCACCACGCCGCCAAGCCAGTCGCGAAAACGTCCTCGGGATGGATCATGACAAAACACCGCTTTCCCTTCAAAGACGGCCAGCATCACTTCTTGCACCATTTCTTCAGCCGTATGTTGTTGGCAACCGCACTGCCGTGCGATTGAGAACACGAAGGGCCAATAGCGACGAAAGAAGTCGTCCCAAGCCATCGGATCGGTGCCGTCATGGAGGCGTTCGAGCAGGCTTGTCCGGGTGTGTGTGCCAGAGACCATCGGTGAACAGCCTATCGTGGTGCAGGCGGGAAGCCTGCGTTTCTCTTTGCGGCAGGCAAGACGCCTGCGCCACAAATACTCGACCAACTTGCTTGTTTACTCGCCCCTGCTTCGCACGCAACGTAAGGAAAGACCCCATTTTCTTCGCAATTTGGTGATTTGTCAAGAAATCGTTGACAGATTTGCCGACCGTCGCGCAAATAGTGGTTAGGGACATGGCATCCGCGCGGATACTGGCTCCTAACCCTGTTTCAAGATATGCTTTGCAGTTGTTTGGTCGCACGGCCCTCCGTATCGTGGAGAAGCCAAAGTAATCTGGATACATTCAGGGAGAGGGGAGACTGACAACAAGCGTAAGTTTGCTGGGAATCGGGTAAATACTGAACAAATACGTCAAATCTCTTTGTAAAGCGAGGTAAACCGATGTTGTGGAAATGTTTTGCGCCGATTGTGTGTCTGCTTGCCACAATCATGACCTATTTGCCTGCATCGAGCTATTCACAAACGCCAGACTTAGAGGCAGCGAGAGAGACCGCACGTCGCACCAACTCGGCAGCCAACCTGAAACAAATTACTATGGCAGCTTTCATGTATGAGAGCGAGCACAATGAGTTTCCCCCACGGGCCATCTTCAATAAGGAAGGCAAGCCGATGCTAAGTTGGCGAGTGCAGTTGCTGCCGTATTTTAATGAAGAGGATCTGTACAAACAGTTTCATCAGGATGAGCCTTGGGACAGCGAGCATAACAAGAGGCTGATTCCCAGGATGCCAAAGATCTTTCAGAATCCGAGTGGAACGACAAAGCCCGGCATGACAAACTACTTGGCCGTATGTGGGACGGGATTAGCTTTCGACGGAACCAAGGGGCTGCAACCCAAGGATGTTAAGGAACCTTCCAAAACGATTATGGTGATTGAGGTCGATGACGACTGCGCCGTCGTTTGGACAAAACCAGGCGACTGGCAATATGACGCTAAGGATCCACTGGCTGGACTGGGTGTGGCGCATCCAAACGGTTTCAACGCAGGCTTTGTCGACGGTCACATAGGGTTCATCACGAAGGATATTGATCCGAAGGTTTTCCAATCTATGTTGACGATCGGCGGCACTGAAACGGTACGTGCGGAGGATGTTCAGGCTGGACAAAAGGCCAAGATTCAGCCTCAGGTTGAGCAACAGGCTGCGACGCAGTTGTATGTTAAGACCGTTCCGCCTGGCGCGACGGTTATCGTAGACGGCAAAAAGGTTGGAAAATCGAATGGTCTTTTCGATGTGACCCCCGGGGCTCACAAAGTGGCATTACAAATCGAGGGCTACAAGCCGGAAGAGCGATCGATCGAGGCGACCGAAGATGAGATCACACGCATCAAGGTCAGTCTCAGCAAGCAATCGGGAATGACACTTACCGGCGATCGGATAACAATCAGTACCGGCGATGTTGGCCAACAGACCGTGCTAAGTTATGTGGGTGATTCGAGCAGCGATATGCGTAGTTTTGCCGATTCGGGTCATGCGGTGGCCTTCCAACGGCCTGCCAATAGGAAGTCGATTAGCGCTGTGAAGCTTTTTGCAGCACGCTATGGCATGCCCCAGCCGCCCAACGAGGACTTCCATCTCTATTTGCTGGATCAGAATCAGAAGGTGCTCGAACAAATTGCGATTCCTTACAGCAAGATCAAACGTATGGAGAAGGAAGGCGAGCTGCGCTGGTACACTTTAGAGTTTCCGGCAGTCGAAGTGCCCGAGAATTTTTTTGTGGCGGTGTGGTTCAATGCCGAACGGACGAAAGGCGTTTACTTGGGCATGCAGAAAGATGTCAAAGAGACGCATTCCTACGTTGGGTTGCCCGACAAGGGTTTTAAGAAGGTTGAGCAATCCTATGAGTGGATGATTCGGGTGGTTGTGTCTTCCGAAGAGGGAAAGAAGCCGAGTTGTCCCAAGGTGACTACCTACGAGGAAGAAAAGGCCGCGGATACGGAAAGCACCGAGGCCGCGCCTGTTGAGGAATCCGAGAAACCCGCTGCCAGCAAGCCTGGCGAATTGTCTCAGGACAACGGCACGATGGCCGGCAAGCTGAGCATCAACGGCGGCGGCCATGCTGTGAAGTTCAAGGTGGACGGCGACTCTTGGAAGGTCACCTCGGTGAGCTTGCATGGCTCGCGCTATGGTGAGGTGCGACCGCCGAAGGAGGATTTCAAGGTCTGGATTTGTGACGCTCAATTCAAACCCATCGCGACATTCCGTTTTCCCTACAGCTCGTTTATACGCAGTGATCCCGCCTGGAAAACATTCCGCATTCGTCCCACACGCGTGCCTAAAGACTTCATCATCTGTTTCGGCTTCAATCCCGAGCAGACCAAGGGAGTCTATGTGAGCTACGACAGTAAGGCGAGCGAAACGTCGATGATCGGCGTTCCCGGCGAGGGCGAACCCAAGCCTTTTACCAAAGGCAACTGGATGATCCGCTGCAAAATTGGAAAGTAACTGCTGCCTGCGGAAGACGGCTAAGAATCGCTGAAGTCGATCACTGCCGGCTTAACGCGGAAGCCGCGCGACTTGATGGCGTCGTAGATCAAGCCGAGCAGCAGCCAGATGCCACCGGCGATTTTGGCAGGCATTGGCAGGCTCAACCAGATTGCCAGACAGAATGCGAATCCCAGGCCGGGGACGAGCAAATCGCCGAGGATGTTCGGCGTGCCATCACGGCGGCGAAAATAATACTCGCTGATCGTCGCCAGATTCACGCCCATGAAGGCCAGGAAAGCGCCGAAGTTGAGAACCG
>CAZNMP010000083.1:0-9432 GCA_964573875.1 uncultured Planctomycetaceae bacterium
ATCGGTTGCAGTTGCACAAGACTGCGGCTATACTGAATATCCAGCCTATCGGCGGCGTTTGGGGCGGCAGCCATCCGTCGCTTGCGTTGCATCCTCATAGTCCCAACCTACCCCATTCAAGGAATCGCTTCATGAGCCAAAAAAGTATGCGACTTTCCCGTCGCGGCTTCCTCGGTACGACGGCCGCTTTGGCAGCGCCGATGTTCATCCCAAGTTATGTCTTGGGCGACGATAAGAACGATTCGGCCAATGAAAAAATCGTCATCGGTTTGATCGGCATGGGCAAGCAAATGTGCGACACGCATCTGCCGCATTTCCTTTCGATCAAGGGCGTCAAGGTCGCCGCCGTTTGCGATGTGGATACGACGCGCCGCACGGCCGCTAAAAAACGAGTGGACGACGCTTACCACAACAGCGACTGCGTCGCCTGCAACGACTATCAGGAAATCCTCGCTCGCAAGGATATTAACGCCATTGCCTGCGCCACGCCCGATCATTGGCATGCCAAGATTATCTTGGATGCATGCAAGGCCGGCAAGGACATGTACTGCGAAAAACCGTTGACCAACACATTGGCCGAAGCCAAGCGAGTGATGGACGCGGTTGCCCAGGCGAAGATCGTGTTTCAGGTCGGCAGCCAGCAGCGTTCCGACCGTGAATTTCGCTATGCTTGCGAATTGGTCCGCAACGGTCGGATCGGCAAGATCAAGCGTATCACGGTCGGTGTGGGCGGACCTCCGATGCCCTGCAATTTGCCCGGCGAAGCGATGGAGCCCGGCTTGGACTGGGACCGTTGGCTTGGGCCAGCCCCCATGCGCGATTACAGTTCGGTGCTTAGCCCTCGCGGCGTCCACAATCATTTCCCCTCGTGGCGCGCGTTTTGCGAATACGGTGGCGGCGGCATGACCGATTGGGGCGCCCATCATTTCGACATTGCCCAATGGGCCTTGGACATGGACAAATCCGGTCCTGTCGAAATCGTTCCCCCAAAAAATTACAAATCGGGCCACGGCGTCAAGTTTATCTACGCCAACGGCGTGGAAGTCATTCACGACGGTCCGTTCGGCATCACCTTTTTCGGTGAAAACGGCGAGCTATTTGTCAACCGCGGACAACTTACCAGCAAGCCCGATACGATCATTCAGAAGCCGATTGCCGACAATGAGATCCATCTCTATAAATCGCCGGAAGCCGCATGGAACGGCCAGCGGTTGGATTAGCTTTCTTGCATTCGCAGCCGCAAAACGCCCATCTGTCCCGCCGAAGTCGGCGCGCGTACGAGTGCCGTTTGCCACATGGGCAACATCGCCTATCTGCACGGCAAGGAATTAGACGGCAAGTCGCTGAAGTGGGATCCGCAAAAGTGGGAATTCGTCGGCAACGACGAAGCCAACAAGTGGCGCGATTATCCCTATCCGCGTCGGAAGGGTTACGAATTGCCCAACGTATGAATTGGTTGAACGATTGCGCAGGCCCCTCGGCCCTAAGCCCTGGGGCCTGCGTTGTTTCTTTTTTGTAAGAGGATCTCTAAGGATGACCAAAAAGATATTGGCGGGATTGTTTGCGGTGTTAGTGATTTCCCTTGTGGGAAATTTGTCAACTCTTTCGGCCCAAGATGCACCGTCGAAGCCGGCTACGCCCGAGCAAATCGCTGAAGCCAAAAAATTCGCGGCTTCGATCGGCGGACGCATGAAAGAGGATGCCAAGGGCAATGTGATTTCGATCGACATGGCCGCCGGCCGCACCTGGGCCGACGACTATCAGATGAACCAGATTTTGGTTTTCCCAAAGCTCGAAAGCTTGGTCGTTGAAGGCCCCGGCATTACGAATCAGTTGATTCCGAAAATTGCCGAGCAAAGCCATCTCACCTCCTTGACCATGAAAAACACGTTGGTCAACGACGAGGGAGTCGCCCAACTATCCGGCATGAAGTCGCTCAAGGTGATCGACCTTCGCGTATCGCCGTTGATTACCGACAAGGCGATGGAGTCGCTCGTGAAAATTCCCACCCTAAGGGCTGTTCGTTTGATCGGCGGCAACGTCACCGACAACGGCGTCGCCACGTTGCTCGAAATGCCGGCGATTTCCGAGCTGGACGTTCGCAGTTGCCGCGGCGTAACGAAAGCAGGCGTCGAAAAGATCGTGCAAAAGAAAACGATCCGTGTTTTGAAACTCGGCGGTTCGACCGTCGATGATTCATTTGCCACGATCGTCGCCGGCATGAAAGGCCTCAAGTCGCTGAGCCTCGAAAACTGCAACGTCACCGATGCCGGCGTTGCGAAACTCGAAGCCATGCCGCTCGAGGAATTGGTCCTTACGCAAACGGCCGTCACCGACGCCGCGGTCAAGTCGCTTGCCAAGATCACTTCGCTTAAGCAGGTTACCGTGACGAAAACGCGATTCACCAAAGAAGGCGTCGAACAACTTCGCAAAGCCTTGCCCGGCTGCAAAATCCGGTCGTAGCATTGAAATTCGCCGGCTCCCCCTTCCATGCCGCCCTTTCGGTTGTTAGCATGGCGGGATGGCTGTCACCCCCATGATGAAACAGTATGAGGAAGCAAAACGGGCATGTCCCGATGCTCTTCTATTGTTTCGCATGGGCGACTTTTACGAGATGTTCAACGACGACGCCAAGACGGCCGCCCGCGTGCTCAACTTGGCGCTTACGAGTCGCTCGAAAGACGAAAACGCCATTCCCATGGCAGGCTTTCCGCACCATCAGTTGGAAAGCTATTTGGCCAAGCTTATCGCGGCGGGTTTCCGTGCCGCCGTCTGTGAACAGGTTGAAGACCCGAAGCTGGCCAAGGGCTTGGTCCGTCGTGAAGTAACTCGCATCGTTACGCCCGGCACGGTGACCGACGATGCTTTGCTCGACCCGCGCGAAAGCAATTTTTTAGCGGCTCTTGCGCCGGGCGATCCGGTAGGGTTGGCCTGGGTCGAGCTTTCGACCGGCCGCTTTACGGCCTCGGGCTTTCCGGCCCGGCAAATGCTCGATCAACTAGCCCGCATCGCGCCGGCCGAATGCCTGCTGAGCGACGATGCCGCGCCGCTGCCTTCGCACTTGAACGAGCGGATGATGACCACGCGGCGCCCTGCATGGGCGTTTTCGCAACAAACGGCGCAACAGACATTGGCCAAACATTTCGGCACGATGAATCTCGAAGGGTTTGGATTTACCGGCGACGCGGCCGACCTCCAGGCCATCCGCGCGGCGGGAGCCGTGATCGACTATCTCACGGAAACCCAAAAGAGTTCCTTGGAACACATCGACCGGCTGACGCCCTACCGCGCCTCGGGCACGCTGGAAATCGACGAGGCGAGCCGCCGCAGTTTGGAGATCAGCCGCACGATCCGCGATGCCCGCCGCGAGGGTTCGCTGTTATGGGTGCTGGATCAAACGGTAACGGCGATGGGCTCCCGACTGCTGGCCGATTGGGTAGCCAATCCGCTTTGTGACATAACGGCGATTCACCAACGCCTGGATGCCGTGGAGGAGTTGGTCGGCAATCAAGCGTTGTGCGATGATCTGCATGAAAGCCTGCGCCGCGTTTACGATGTCGAGCGACTGCTGGCCCGCGTGACGACCGGCCGCGCCAGTCCGCGTGATTTGAGTTTTTTGGGCCGCACATTGCGATCCTTACCCGCGATCAAGGCACAACTAGCCGTCTGCGGTTGCGAATTGTTGCAGACAATCAACAATGCCATCGACCTTTGTCCCGAGCTTTGTGCGATGCTCGATGCGGCCTTGGCCGACGAGTGCCCGCTGTTGAGCCGCGAAGGCGGATTTATTCGCGAGGGCTTCAACGCCGACCTAGACGCCTTGCGAGAACTGGCCCACGGCGGCAAGCAGTGGATCGCGCGCTACCAGGCCCAAGAGACCGAGCGAAGCGGCATTCCAAACCTAAAAGTCGGTTTCAACAAGGTGTTCGGTTATTATATCGAAATCACCAACGTTCACCGCGAAAAAATTCCGGCCGACTATATCCGCAAACAGACGATCAAAAACGCTGAGCGTTACATTACGCCCGAGTTGAAGGAATACGAGGAAAAGGTTCTAACGGCCGACGAAAAGGCCAAGGATCTGGAATACGCGTTGTTTTTGCAGTTGCGGGATCAAGTAGCAACCCAACGACGGCGTATGCAGTCGGCGGCCGCGGCCCTGGCCCAGGTCGATGTGCTCGCCTCGTTGGCCGATCTGGCCCGGCGGCGCAACTACTGCCGGCCGGAAGTGGTTGAGGAGCCCCTGTTGCAGATCGTCGATGGGCGGCACCCCGTCCTTGACGTCGTCGAGCCGGAGGGCAAGTTCGTTCCCAACGACGTATCCGCCGGCAACGACGGCTCAACCGGCAACGGTTCCATCCTCTTGATTACCGGTCCGAACATGGCGGGCAAGAGCACCTATATTCGCCAAGTGGCATTGCTGACCGTGATGGGCCAAATCGGTAGCTTTGTTCCCGCCCGCAAAGCGGTGATTGGCGCGGCCGATCGCATTTTCGCCCGCGTGGGAGCCAGCGACGAATTAACCCGCGGGCAAAGCACGTTCATGGTCGAGATGACCGAAACCGCGCGGATTTTGAATACCGCTACTGCGCGAAGCCTCGTGATTCTCGACGAAATCGGACGCGGCACCAGCACCTACGACGGCATGTCGTTGGCATGGTCGGTTGTCGAATATCTGCACGAGCATGTGGGATGCCGCACGTTGTTTGCCACGCATTATCACGAGCTGACCGATTTGGAAAAATCGCTGGCCGGCGTGAAAAACCTAAACGTGGCGGTGCGCGAGTGGCAAGAAAAAGTGATCTTTTTGCACAAGATCATCGACGGTGCCGCCGACAAGTGCTACGGCATCCACGTAGCGCGTTTGGCAGGCGTGCCGCGCGAAGTCATCGAGCGCTCGAAAGAAATTCTGGCCCAATTGGAAGAAGAACACCTCGATGCCTCGGGCCGCGCAAAAATCGCACGTCCTGCGCCGAAAGAGTCTAAAAAGACGCATTTGCAGCTCACATTATTCGGCCCGGCCGATCATCCGCTCTTGGAGGACATTCGCCAGTTGGACCTGAACAACCTCACGCCGTTGGAATCGTTCCGGCTGTTGGGCGAATGGCAGGATCGATTGAGGAGAGAAGGGGCGAAGTAATAATGCAGGCGACTCCTACCCCTCGCGATTCTTCTGCGCCCGACGACTTGGCGGCCATCCAGCCGGACGCATGGCTGTTGGATCCCACGATTGCTTTTCTCAATCACGGATCGTTCGGCGCGTGTCCCCGGATCGTATTGGAACGGCAGCAAGAGCTTCGCGAAGAATTGGAACGCGAGCCGGTTGATTTTCTCGTGCGGAAGCTAACGCCGCTGATCGACCAAGCCCGTGTAACACTCGCCGCCTTGCTGGGGTCTGATCCGGCCGATCTTGTGTTCGTGCAAAATGCAACGGCAGGCGTCAACAGCGTGGTCCGGTCGCTGGATTTTAAGCCCGGCGATGAAATTCTGGTCACCAACCACGATTACAACGCTTGCCGCAACGTTATTCGTTACCGAGCACAGCAGACCGGCGCCGTCGTGATCGAAGTGGCTTTGCCGCTGCCGATCACTTCGCCACGGCAAGTCTTGGATGCCGTGCTGGAACGTGTTACCGCGCGAACCCGGCTAGCCATGCTCGATCATGTGACGAGCCCCACGGCCTTGATTTTTCCCATGGAAGAACTGGTGCGAGAACTGGATCGACGCGGTGTTGATACGCTGGTCGATGGCGCCCATGCCCCCGGCATGATCCCGCTGGATATCCGCAAAATTGGTGCGGCCTACTATACCGGCAATTGCCACAAGTGGCTTTGCACTCCGAAAACAGTAGGTTTTCTCCACGTTCGCCCGGATCGGCAATCACGAATCCAACCGACCACCATCAGTCACGGCTGGAATCGTTCCCGGCCTGATCATTCTTCTTTCCAAGACGCTTTCGACTGGCCCGGCACATTTGACCCGACGCCATGGCTTTGCGTCGGTCCGTCCATCCAATTTCTCCAAGGATTATTGCCCGGTGGTCTTAATGCCCTGATGAATCGCAACCGCCGGTTGGCGCTTCGGGCGAGAGAAATTCTCGGCACACGGCCGGGGCTTATCCCGGTCGGTCCAGAATCCATGCTCGGTTCGATGGCGGCTTTCTGCCTGCCCGAAATTGTGCAACCGATGGAAGAAGAACGGATCAACCAAGAGCTTCGTTCTCGGTTCGGCATCGAAGTGCCGGTTTACTATTGGCCCAACGCCCCCCAAATGCTTCTGCGGATCAGCGCCCACGCCTACAATTACCCCGCCCAATACGAGCAGCTCGCTGCGGTCTTGCCGCAGTTGCTCTGATTTCTTCCCCGCTTAGTGGCGAATGGATTTTAGCGAGAATGCGCGTAACTCCCGTATCCATAACAGGTTAGGATCGCAAGAATTGCCCTGGACTTAGACAGCCTATTTTGCGAAACTCCCGGCCTCTATCCTTCCTCGAATTTCGTGGGTATGTACTGCCATGATGCATATTCTTCAGATTAGCGGCACGCTGATTCGGCCCGCTCATTGGATGCCGGCAATGATGCTATGGATGGCCATCGGTCTTTCCGGCTGTGCGGGCTGGAACATGCAAGACGAGGGATTCCGAAAAAACAACGACCTATCGGATACCGCTCGCCAGGCGCGATCCGCAGACGATCCGAAAGAGAAGGATAAGGACAAAGACAAAAAAGTTAATTATTGGAGCTTCAGCGAAAAGGGCAGGCAAATCGAACGCGACTTGGCTCCGCAATAGAAAGTCATCATGCCTCACGACACGGCGAAGCTTTACGAAGAAGTTTGCAATTATGCCCGGCGCACCGCGGTTTTGGTTGCGGTGGATGCCGTACTCGGCTGGGACGAACGAACACAATTGCCGCCCGCCGGTGGCGAGTATCGGGCCGAGCAATCCACCATGTTGGCTGGTTTAATCCATCAGCGATGGATTGATCCCAAGTTCGGCGATCAACTCGAAAAATTGGCCGATACCTCCTTGGCTGCTGATCCCCAGAGCGACGCCGGCGTCGTGGTCCGCCGGCTTCGACGTCAACGTGAAAAGCGGCTGAAACTGCCCCAATCGTTGGTCGAAGAACTGGCACGCGCCGCCATTCTTGGGCAGCAAGCTTGGCAAGAGGCCCGTGAAAAGGACGATTTCGCGGCATTCCTGCCATTTCTGGAAAGAACCTTCGCGCTGAAACGCCAACAGGCCGAGGCACTTGGATATCCCGAATGTCCCTATGATGCCCTGTTAGACGATTACGAGCCGGAGGAGCGAACGGCAAACGTCAGCCGTGCATTGACCAGCCTGCGCGAGGAATTGGTCCCATTGGTCGAAAAAATCCGCCAAAGCGATCAAAAACCGAATTCCGTCTTGCTCCATAGGACGTTTCCGGTCGATGCCCAAAATAAATTCGGACGCGAAGCCGCCCAGGCGATTGGTTTTGACTTCACGCGAGGACGGCTCGACGTGACGGCCCACCCGTTTTGCACTACCCTGGGACCGCACGATTGCCGCATCACGACGCGATTCGACGACCACTTCTTCAATGCGGCGTTTTTCGGCATTCTGCACGAGGCCGGGCATGGAATCTATGAGCAGGGATTGCCGCCTGAGCATTATGGCTTGCCCTTGGGCGAGGCCATATCGTTGGGCATCCACGAATCGCAATCGCGACTCTGGGAAAACCTGGTCGCCCGCAGCCAGGCTTTTTGGGACCATTTTTACCCCAAGGCACAGCAAGTTTTCCCTGCTTCGTTGCATAATACGCCACTCAATGAGTTCTATTTCGCCATCAATGAAGTGCGGCCATCGCTTGTCAGGGTCGAGGCGGACGAAGCCACATACAACCTGCATATCCTCATCCGTTTCGAGTTGGAACGCGCCCTGCTCGATGGCGACTTAAAGGTCGCCGACTTGCCAGGGGCTTGGAACGAAAAATATCAGCAATATCTCGGAATCACCCCGCCAACCAATCGTGAGGGCGTTTTGCAGGACGTTCATTGGAGCGCGGGCTTGGTTGGATACTTTCCCACCTATGCCCTCGGAAACCTCTATGCCTCCCAGTTTTATGCTCAGGCCCAACACGACCTGGGCGACCTCGACGAATCGATTGCCCAGGGCGATTTCCAGCCCCTGCGGAGTTGGTTGCGCCAAAATATCCATGTCCACGGCCAGCGGTGGTTGGCGGCGGAGCTTGTCGAGCGGGTTACAGGCACCCACCTAACGGCGGCATGTCTTGTAAAGCATCTGCAAGCAAAAATGGGGCCTCTTTACGGTTTTGGGTAATCTATTAGCAATTGCAGGCGGCGGCAATTACACTAGAATAGGTCTACCTAAATTCCCTGGAGTCCTGCAATGCTTGTATTTTCCGCCTGTCCAAGGTGCCAACAACAAGTAACCATTCCCGCCGGCGTCGATGCGTCGATGCTGGTTCGGTGTCCGCTCTGCAATGCGGAATATCCCTTGAGTGAAGCCCTTCCGCCGGCCTTGATTCCCGTAGGCGCGGTTGCGAACGCATCTTTGGTGTGGTCGAGCGGAAGCGCGGTTGAGCCAATTGTCGAAATCGAGGGCGAATCTCCCGCCGACGATCAGGCTACCGAAGACAATATCACCGTCTCGCTTCCCTTGGCCGGCGAATCGGCCGAGCATGGCGAGCTCCATGAGATTTCCTTCGAAGATCACGCCGCGGAGGGCATCATCGTCGGCGGAGAAGAGGAAGAAGAAAACGAAGCCTCTGCGGTCGCAAGTCAAGCTGGGCCTTCCCGCCGTCGGCGAAGGGCGCCCAAGTCGGGCTTGCAAACGTTGATCGAGGTGGTTACGGGCGGCGTGGCAGGTTGCTTGGTCGCCTACTACGGCTTGGCCATCTATTTCCGGGCAGACTTCAAAAACGTCGGCTTACCGCGACTTCCCCTGCCGGGCATCGCGTGGCTCACGACTGCCGAAAAAACCAACGGCAATGGCGAAAAGCCAAAGGCTGAAAAACCTGTCGTACCGCAGCCGAACACCACGGAAGCCCCGGCCCAACCGCCCGCGCAACCCGAGGTAGCTCAACCGCCGCAACAAGCCGCCGTGCCACAGCCGGCCGCCGTTGCTCCTCAACCTGTCGCTGTTGCTCCCCAACCGTCGGCCAAACCGTTGCGTCCCAAACTAGGTTCTGCCGATTATCTGGGGCCGCGCATGGCTCCGGCCGTTACTTCCGATCAATTGGGCACTGAGCTAAAGAGCGTCAGCACTCTGGTGGCCGATGCCAAGGCCGGCGAGGCAGCGCCGGCGAACGCCTACGAAACGATTTGCCGTTTGGCGGCAGCCGTGACATTTGTCAACGGCGATGCCTCGGATACCAAATTAGTCGATCGAATCGCCGCTGCCGGTTCTTTGTTGGAAAAAGTTGCAGCTCA